>NZ_JNAH01000006.1 GCF_000759885.1 Prochlorococcus marinus str. GP2 | reverse complement strand
TTCTTCCTTTAGATATAGAAGACTCCATAGAATCAAAAATTAAGAATGTTGAATTCAGATGGAAAGCTACAGATAATGTGACGGCTGATCTTACTGGTGAATCCCCATTTTGGATTATTAAAAGAGAGAAACTTGATCAATTATTACTTAATGAGTCCTTGAATAATGGAGTTCAGATAATAAGACCATTATTGATAGAAAAAATCATCAAAAAAAATGATAAATGGGAAATTACATGCAATAACAAAATAAAATACATATCAGAATTTCTTGTTATTGCAGATGGTTCCCAATCCGAATGGGCAGGATATTTCAATTTAGGGCCAAGAAAACCTAAATTTGCGAACACAATCTCATTAAGATTAAAAGGGTTAGGTGAAATACCTAGAGATGCAGTTAGATTTGAGTTTGGATTTATAAAATATGGGTTTGCATGGGCATTCCCCCTTAGAGAAAGCTTAAATATTGGTTTAGGTACTTTTATAAATAATGGTCTCTTAGAAAATCAGGCTATAAATAAAAAAGTGATAAGAAGCTTTGGTTTTGATGATTTTTCTAATACACCAATTAGTAAGAAACTTAGAATATGGAATGGCTTCCACTCAATTAATGGTGACAAAGTTTTAGCTGTTGGTGATGCAGCATCTCTATGTGATCCATTTTTAGCTGAAGGAATTAGACCTTCTTTAATTAGCAGTTTTTATGCTGCAGGATACATAGATCAGTGTCTATCAGGAAAAGTTGATGATTTAAATTTTTATACGAAAAAAATCAACAATATTTGGGGTAGATCAATGGCTTGGGGGAGAAGAATAGCCCAGGTATTTTATAGATTTCCCAGAACTGGATACCAATTAGGTATTAAAAGAAAAACAGCACCTAAACGTATTGCTCAAATATTATCAGGAGAAATGAGTTATGAAGATATTGCAAAAAGAGTTATCAGAAGACTTTTAACAAAAAGTGGGTCTTGATTCTTTTTCAATTCAAACTTAAATTTAGTTAGCAGAAATCAAGTTATGATTTTTAATTTCTGAATATCTCTTAAGTAGCAGCTCTTCCAATTCTTCTATAGCCTTACTGAATCCAGTGATGCCTTCACTAAGCTTCTCACTCGCCATTTGATCTCCTAACATACTTAATCTGAAATCTTTTTCTTCAAATTTGTAGTCAACAGAATTGTTTATTTGAGTACTTATATCTAATTTTCTAATTAACTCTCCTTTTTCTTTTTTCAGTTCCTCAAGAAATTTTGGAGCGATTGTTAAAAGATCGCAACCTGCTAATTCTTTTATTTCATCAAGATTTCTAAAACTCGCTCCCATTACTTCTGTCTTAAATCCCTTTTCTTTAAAGTACTTGTAAATTTGTGTAACCGAAATAACACCAGGGTCTTCAGCACCAACAAAACTAGTTTTACCAGTTTTTGCTTTATGCCAATCCAGTATGCGGCCAACGAAAGGAGAAATTAGAGTTATCTTTGCATTGGCGCAAGTTACCGCTTGGCAGAAGTTAAAAAGTAAAGTTAAGTTGCACTTAATACCCTCTTTTTCCAAAATTTCAGCTGCCTTAATTCCTTCCCAAGTTGCGGCAATCTTAATCAAAATTCTTTCCTTTTCAATTCCAAAATTTTTGTAAAGATTGATCAATTTTCTAGCTTTTTGTACGGTAGCTTCAGTATCAAAGCTCAATCTTGCATCAACTTCTGTAGATACGCGCCCTGAAATAATTTTCAATATTTCTTTTCCAAAAAATACTGAAACTTGGTCAACAGTTTCTTTAATTAATTCAATTTCAGAGAATCCTTTGTGCAATTCATTTTCTGAACTTTCTAAAGCTTTATCAATTAATTTCACATAATCAGGGTTCTTAGCAGCAGCAAGTATTAGTGATGGATTTGTGGTAGCGTCCCTTGGTTGAAATTTTTTTATCGAATCTAAATCTCCAGTATCAGCAACAACAACGGTCATTGAAGATAATTGTTCTAAAATTGATTTCATATCTAGATAATCGTATATATATAAGCTAGCTTTTATTCTTGATGAAATCATCAAATAATGAACCAAATATTTATAAAAATTGGAAAATTTTAGGGTTTTTTAACAATCATTCCATAATTTTCAGTATTAGGAGGTATTTTTTCAATTACTATCAGACTCTCTATAATTTCTTTCGCAACAGGTACCGCAACAGTTGAACCATATGCATATGACTTAGATGGCTCATCAACGACTACAAGTACTGCATATTTGGGATCATTAACTGGTAAGGTCGCGACAAAACTACAAACTTTTTTACTTGTATAAGAGCCATTTAAAGCTTTTTGAGAAGTGCCCGTTTTCCCAGCTATCCTGTAACCCTCGATTTTCACTCCAGATCCACTACCTTTATCAACTACACTCTCCATCCATTCAAGAACAGTTTGTGAAACCTCTTGTGAAAAAAATTGTTTTTTTGGATATTTATAAATTGTATCTTTGAAGCTTGAGGTTACATGAGGAGTAACTTCATAACCCCCATTTGCTAGAGCTGCATGAAGTTGAACCAATTTAAGTGGCGAGATTGAGAACCCTTTACCAAAAGAAGTTACAGCAGGCTCAATTGATTGATTTACAAATAAATCTTTTTTCTTTAATTGACCAGCAGTTGATTCAAATAAGTCAGTCTCTAAATTTTTATTTATACCTAAATTTTTTAGCCAATCCCAATAAATTGTGGGGTCTAAATTTTGCATTATTTTTACCATCCCAACATTACTTGAAACCTGCAATACTTTTGGATAGTCAATATATCCATTACCTTTTTTATCCCAATTCGAAAGTGTCCATCCTCCAACATTAATCTTTCCACTATCTTCAACTAATCCATCTTTTTGGATTACTTTTTCTTCTAGCGCTAAGGCAAGATTTATAGGCTTAAAAGTTGAACCAGGCTCAAATAAATCTTGAGAATACCAACCCCTAAAAAGTTCAGAATCATACTGCCAAAATTTATTTGGATCGTACGAAGGGACTGAAACCAAGGAGAGAATCTGACCATTATTAACGTCCATAACTATGGCAAATCCCTTCTTTGCTTTCCATTTGCTTACTTGCTTTGATAATGCATTGAATGACGCTTTCTGTAATTTTGAATCTATAGTTAGGCCTAATTTTTTGTAATCAGAAATAAAATCACCTGGGGATGAATTATCTGGTAGAGGTGTTCCATCTCCTCCTATTTTGAGAAAATTACTTTTATTGAAAACTTTAATTTGATTATCCAAATGAAGTTCTAAACCTGCTGAAGCTATATTTTCATCATTAACAAAACCGACAAGATTAGAGTAAATCTCCCCTTGTGGATAATATCTCTGCGAATATTTAAACAAATCAAGTCCGCTTATTTGAAGGTTTTTAATCTTTTCTGCCTTTTCTTCAGAAATTTCATCCAAAAGCTTGATACCACTTATTTTATTATTAAATTTACTCAAGAGTATTTCACCATTTATATCCAAGATAGGTGACAATTTTTCTGTAACTTCTTCAATACTACGAACTCTGTTAATTGAATCACCAGGAAAATTAAAATATTTTGGATGGGCCCATAATTTATAGAGCGGTTTATCGTAAGCAATTAGTCTACTATTTCTATCAACAATCGCTCTCCTTTTTTTTAAGGCGTTAGTTTTAGAAGAATGTATTAATCTAGCTTTCCTTTGCAAATCAGAGGAGTTAAATACTTGCAATTTAACTAACCTACCAAACAAGCATAATATTAATAGTAAACTAGAAATATAGAGAAATTTAAATCTTCTTTGATCAAGGGGTAGTAGATGAACAATTTTTTTGTATTTTTTCATCAATATCCCCTTTGATATTTGCTATCAATAACACCTTCAATGAAAATACTTAAATTTTTCTTAAATAAACTTTCTTTTTTTTCTGGAAGTTTATCTAGATAAATTAAATCTTCAGGTTTAGTTTTTCTATAAGTTTTAATAGATTCAAGTTCACTAATATAAAATTCCTCAATTTTAGAAATAAAATCAATCAGATTATTATTGATAGCTCTTGTTTTAGATAAGTTTCTATATGTATTTGACCATTTTCTTTGACTATTAAAAGACAAGAAAAATAATGTGAAAATTAATACCAAAAAAGAGATATTAATTGTGTCGAAAATTTGATGTATAAATTTGATATTAATTATGGATATTTTTTCAGAGTTTTTTTTACTTTCATAAGAAACCTTTTTTTCTAAATTAAGTTGATTCCTATAAGGTTTCATCTATGATTTATTATTTTAATAAAAGAAGTGTTATTAATTAAATAAACACCTTTTTATTTGATTCGCAAGTAAAAATTAAATTCTTTATGTCCTCAATAAGAACAAATTTAAGAAAGTCAATCCATTCCATAAAGAATGCATAATCACTGAGGAAAACAAACTCCCAGAAGCAATTCTTGTAATTGCTAATCCAATCCCTAGAATAAACAATGGTGGCATTTCTCCCAAACTTAAATGGGCTAATGCAAAGATAAAAGCTGAAACTATGATGCCCGAAATTACTCCAAAATCTCTTGAAAGAGTTGGTAGTAAAATACCGCGAAATATAATCTCTTCAAATAGAGGAGCTACTAAAGTTGTTGTTACAAATAAAAGAAAAAATGATAAGTAATTATTATTATTAAGAACAATTTCTAGCAATGGGTTACTACCATTCTGATTATCGATCAGACTATTCATAATAAGAGAGGTTAATAAAACAAAAGGAATTATTGTTAACCATCCTTTAATTCCCTGAATAATTGCATATTTTATTGGCAAGAAATTGAACTGTAAATAATCCTCTTTAAAATTAAATTCACCATTCAAAGATTTAATTTGATAATAAACTATCCATAATGGAGGAATAGCCATAAAAAGATATCCAAAGAAAATTTTTAAAGATTGAGACAATTCATTAGAGATATTTTTAGAAAAAAGTTCAACCAAACTGATAGAAAACAAAGGTGATACCACTTCTCCCAAAACAACAAATCCACCTGAAATTAATAAAATCATATCTATTAATTCTAAATCTAAGGACTTAATTTCTTTCCAACCAAATTTTTTCAACGATATGGTTCTCCATAATATTTTTAAAGCCAGAATAGAGCCAATAAGTATTGTTAAAAGTGGTATTAGTCTTATTGCTAATATTTTAAAAAACATTTTCCTTGAAAATGATTTTGTTATTAATACACTATCGTCAAAATCAAATTTCTTGCTTAAAAGGTGATATAAAAATCTATCCCCTTTAAATAAATCAAATTTTTCAGAATTTGCTTTATATGAATTATTATTAGATTTTTTTTCTATCTCATCAATAAGAAATTTAAAGTTTTTATTTTCAAAATCTTTGGATATATTTTTATAGATTATGGGATCATTTGATTCTGAAGTAATTATTCGAATTAATTTATTTCTTTCCGTTAATTCTTCAAATGAGACATCAGAAAGTGATTTATTTAGTTGAACAACAGGATCATTAATAATAAAAAATTTTTTAAGATTTACAGGTATTGATTGGACAGATAATTCGGCAATTTCTTGCTCTTTTTGACTAATATCAAATGAGACAGATGGTCTATTTAAACTATCTCGTAAGCCTTGTTGCCATACAAAAAAAGTTATGACGATGGAAATAAAAGCTAAAGCGAGTTTTGACTTAGAAATATTTTTAAAGATCATACCTTATTATATTCTTGAAAATTATAGTTAGTTATCATTGAATTTTCTTATACTTATGTATCTATTTTAATCACGCCATGAGATGATTAAATTATCTTAATTTTCAAATTTATATAATGGCTATAAGATTAGTTTTAGTAAGGCATGGACTAAGTAGTTTCAATGCAAAAGGATTAATTCAAGGAAGAACAGATGATTCATTATTAACTGATGAAGGATACGAACAAGCCCGAAAAGCAGGCAAAGCATTATCAAAAATAAAATTCGATAAAATCTATTCCTCCCCACTTGTGAGAGCGGCAGAGACTGCAAAAACAATTAAAAAGAACTTCAATAAAGAACAAAATATTGTATTCGACGATAATTTGCTAGAGGTGGATCTTAGTGAATGGTCTGGTCTGAAAATTGATGAAATAAAAAAGAATTTTCCAGAAATTTACTCTATATGGAAAAATGATCCAGAAAATCTTATCTTAAAAAGAAATGACAATAAAACTTACAAGCCAATTCAAGAGTTATTTTTTCAAGCAACAAATTTTGTAGAAGATATTTTAAAAATTTATCTAGACAAAGATGATGTAAATATTTTAGTTGTTGGACATAATGCAATTCTTAGATGTTTAATACTCTTATTATTGGGAAAGCCTAAGCAAGGTTTTAGAAAAATAAGATTAGAAAATGCTTCTTTCTCGATACTTAATATTTCAAGGAAAGATAACTCTTTTAAGACTCAAATTGAATGCTTAAATCAAACTTCCCATCTTAATAAAAATATTCCCAATAAAATTGGAGATTCAAGAATATTTCTAATAAGGCATGGTGAAACCAACTGGAACAAAGAAGGTAGATTTCAAGGCCAAATTGATATTCCTTTAAATGAGAAAGGAAAAGATCAAGCTAGAAAGACTTTTGAATATTTGAAAAATATTTCTTTCAATAAGGCATTTTCAAGTTCAATGCATAGGCCTTATGAGACTGCACAAATCATCCTTCAAAATAGCCAAAATTTAAAAATAGAAAGAATAGATTCACTTGTAGAAATCAGTCACGGATTATGGGAGGGTAAACTGGAAGTAGAAATAAGAGAACAGTGGCCTGCTTTGCTAAAAAAATGGCATGATAAACCTGAAGAAGTAATAATGCCAGAAGGTGAATCTATAAAAGATGTATCAGAAAGATCCGTAGATGCTTTTAACAAAATTTGTGCATCTCAAAAAGATAATGATCTAAGTCTTCTAGTTGCTCATGATGCAGTCAACAAAACTCTAATTTGCAACATCCTGGGCATTAATTATTCAAATATATGGATGATTAAACAAGGTAATGGTGGCATAACGATAATTGACCTTTTTAATGATCCCAATAAGCCCCCTGTGATTAGCGCTCTAAATATTACAACCCACCTAGGAGGAATAATTGATTCAACTGCTTCAGGAGCACTTTGAATTAAAACTTTTTTTAAAATTTTATTGAAGTCAGATCCAGGAAAATGGGGTTATTTATTGAAAAAGCCAACTTGACTAAGAGGCCAGAATCTGAAATATGCTTTACCAATTATCTCCTTTTTATGAAGAAATTTACTTCCAGGCCAATATCTACCATCCCAGCTATTTGACCTATTATCACCTAAAACTAAAAAATGATCTTCAGGAACTTTTATATTTTCAAATTTACCACATTCATTAAAAAGTGATGAAGAGCACTTATAAGAGACATAAGGTTCAGAAATTAATTTATTATTTATTATTAATTCTCCCTTCGTGTTTACACTCACAATTTCTCCTGGAAGTGCCACCACTCTTTTAATATATGCATCGCAAGCTTGATCCCTCAAACCAGGAATAAAAGATATTGGAGGGAAACTCATAAAAAAACAATATCTTTTTTGTGGTAGAGGCTTTGATCTTAATGAAATTAATTTTTCGTCAAAGGAGTAAGGTGAATTAAAAACAACAATATCACCTCTTTTAGGTAAAGAGTTTCTTAGCGAAAATTTTTCAATAATTAACCTATCATTTATTTGTAATTCTGGAAGCATTGAACCAGAAGGGATATAGCGTGGTTCTGCGAGAAAAGATCTACAAGAAGAAACAAAAAAAGTTAATAGAATTAGCAGACCCCATTCTTTTAAAAAACTTTTAATAGAAGCATGCATAAAATTAATAAATTTTTGATTTTTTAACCTTATATAATTTGTTTAGCATATTCAATTTCGTTAAAACCTAATATTACTTTTTTCCCTTCGTAAATCAAAAATGGTCTTTTTATTAATTTGCCATCACCTAAAAGAAGTTGAATAATTTCTTCCCTTGATAAGTCATAAATATCAAGATTGAGAGTTTTAAAAGCTTTACCTCTTGTATTAAAAATCCTTTTCTTATCATCAGAGTATTGTTCTAAAGCTAGATTTAAATAATTAACAAGTGGTGGTTCTTTTACAATATCAATTAATTGGAATTCGAAATCTTTGCTTTTAAGCCACTTTGCAGCTTTTCTACAAGTGGAGCATTTTAAATAACTATAAAAAATTATTTTTTTCAATTTAATTGACCACTTCTTGATTTCTTAAGTACTTTAAAGTTTTTCTTTTTTAGGGGTATACAACTTTTCAATAAATTTTCAACCACATCAAAATCCCTCCAACCATCAATTTTAACTGTTCTTCCATCAAGTCCTTTACTTGTCCTAAAAAATTCAGCTACATCCTCAAGCTGATTAGGAGCAATTTGATTAATACTCACTATGTTAGCCTGTCTAGGATTAGCCATAGGCACACATAAAATTTTCCCATCATATGCACCACAATCATGCATATCCAAAACTCCAATAGGTCTAGCTTTTATTAAACAACCAGCAAAAGTAGGCTCATCCATTATCACCATTGCATCAAGAGGAGCTCCATCATCAGCGAGAGTATTTGGAATAAAGCCATAATCAAAAGGGTACCTCACTGAAGAATGCAATACTCTATCTAAGGCCATTATTCCTGCATCAGAGCAATATTCATATTTATTCCTACTACCTGCCGGTATTTCAACAACAATATTTACTATTCCCTTCATTGGAGATGGAGGTATTGAACTAAGGTCCATCTTTTTTAAAACCGTAATTATGAATTATCTCTTTTCCTTGAGGTAAAGGTCTTCCAATTAAAATGCTTATTGAAGGTAAAAGAATTGTCAAAAGTGCAAAAATAATACCTAAAGATGTTATAGATAAACTCCTTATACTTAAGGGGTCATCATCATCTCTTTCAAAATCACTTTGAGCAGAACCATGGAAAGATTCTTCGCTTGATTTACTTTGAATAAACTGCTTTGATTTCGTGTAACTCAAGAACTCTAAATTGGTAAAGATTGAGGAGATAATTAAACATCATTATCCTACATTTAAAATGTCAATAAATCAAAACATTGATTAGTAAAATTAAAATTACTCTTTTTCTAGTAAAGACCTAATAGATTTTAGTTCGTCTAATATTTGCGCCATTATATTTTGAGCAGCGGAGGATGGTGTATTAAAAACCTCTACAGTAACTTCTTTAATTCTTAGAATATCTTTTGCGAATCTTGCTACTTCATTAGGATGAAATTTTAAAGGATCTTTTTGATCAGTTCTAAATTCGGGATTTAATTTTCTTGGATTAAAGCTAGGGTTTAGATTTCTTAAATCTGTATTTGTATACCTATAGACAGAAGCTCTTGATCTGTTAAGGAATTTTTGAACTTCATCGATACCTACCAATTCCTCATCGCTAGAAATATTAGAATCTATACTTTCCATAAACTTAAGAAATGTTTTAGTAGTAATGAACTTTTAAAAGAGTCTGAACTTCATTACTGAAGAAGTTAGCAGAAACAATATTTTTAGACTAGCTGCGTTGAGGGACTCAAGACACTTTAAATTATTTTTTCATCTGAATTGATAAAATTAAATATTATTAAGGATTTTTTTGTATGCGCGTGACAACCTCATTTCCTCTGGGGACACTTCGTGACACACCTTCTGAAGCTGAAATTATTTCACATCAATTACTTTTAAAAGCTGGGTATATTCGCAGAGTCAACAGCGGAATTTATGCATACATGCCAATAATGCTTAGAGTTATTGAAAAAATATCAGCAATAATAGAGAAAGAACTTAATAGTATTGGTTGTACAAAATTACTATTACCCCAACTTCATCCTGCAGATTTATGGAGAAAAAGTGAAAGGTGGGAAGGATATACTGCAGGGGAAGGAATAATGTTTAATCTCAAAGATAGACAAGGTAAAGAATTTGGTTTAGCTCCAACTCACGAAGAGGTGATTACGAGTATTGCATCAGAAACCATCAACTCCTACAAGCAATTACCTCAATGTTTTTATCAAATTCAGACAAAATTTAGAGATGAAATAAGGCCAAGGTTTGGATTGATGAGAAGTAGAGAATTTATAATGAAGGATGGTTATTCTTTTCATTCTTCAGAAAACGATCTGGCTTCTTTCTACGAAAAGGTGGGAAATGCCTATGAAAATATTTTTAAATCCTGTGGACTGCAGACAGTAGGGGTTGAAGCTGATAGTGGAGCAATTGGCGGTGCTTCTTCTAAAGAATTTATGGTCACTGCTGATGCTGGGGAAGACTCCATTTTGTTTACTCAAAGTGGTTCTTATGCTGCAAATATTGAAAAAGCTGTTTCTCTACCCTCTCAACCTATTCCACTAAAAGATAATATTGCAGAGTGGTTGGAAACACCTCATCAAAGAACAATCCTAGAAGTTTGCGATAACAATAATTTAGACCCTAGTCAGATTATTAAAGTAGTAATATTCCTTGCACAGTTCGAAGGTGAATTTGAGGTCCCAATTCTTGCATGCATAAGAGGCGATCAACACATTAATGAAGTAAAGCTTTTTAACTTAATCAATAAACTTCATAATTTCAACCTTATTAATCTTAAAAAGATTGAAGACAAAAATACTATCGAAAAAAATCTAGTTGATTTTCCCTTAGGTTTTATCGGGCCAGATTTAGATAATAAAACTATTAAAGCTAGTTCTAATTGGGATAAAAAATGGACAAGAATAATTGACCCTTCTGCAAGTGAGCTTTCAAAGTTCATAAGCGGGGGGAATAAAGTTAATTTCCATAAAGTTTTTCAAGAATTTTCTTTTGCTTCGAAAGACTATCTAATTGGGGATATCAGGAATGCCAAAAAAGGAGATAGAGTAAGTATTGCTAATGATGAGGAACTTCAAGAAAAAAAAGGTATCGAGATTGGACATATTTTCCAACTAGGTCAAAAATATAGTGAAAAATTAAATGCAAAGTTCTCTGATAAGAATGGTCAGTTAAAAAATTTATGGATGGGTTGTTATGGAATAGGAGTGACAAGAATAGCTCAAGCTGCTATCGAACAGAATCATGATCAAAAGGGCATTTGTTGGCCTATCCAGATTTCTCCTTTTGAGGTTATTATTATTCCAACAAACCTTAAAGATCCAGTTCAAAGTGAACTTACTGAGCAAATCTATAACAACTTTTTAATTAATAAAATTGATGTCTTACTTGATGACAGAAACGATAGGGCTGGAGTGAAATTTAAAGATGCGGAATTAATTGGTATTCCTTTTCAGATAATTATTGGCAGAGATGCAGTTAATAAAGAAGTAGAACTTTTATCTAGAACAAATAATACTAAGTTTAAAATTAGTACTGATAAATTGTTGGAAACATTTATTTCCGAATCAGAAATAATGTACAATAAAAAGTCTTAAGGCTTATTTTTTTGGGAGCTAGGTTATGTTACTGAAATGGACATCTGAATTAATTCTTAAAAAACTTACCAAAGTTATATCTTTTGCACTCTCTTTGATTGTTGTTTTTACATTATTTAGTTCCCCCTCAATAGCTGTAAAAACCTCTATGACAGGTGACTATACAAAAGATACAATTTCGGTTGTTAAAACATTACAAACAGCTGTTGATACTCCAAAAGATTCACCAAATAAAGATGAAGTTAGAAGTGAGGCTCTTACACTTATAACTGACTATATTTCCAGATACAGAAATAGAGGGATGGTAAATAAAACTCAATCATTTACAACTATGCAAACAGCATTAAATGCTATGGCAGGTCATTACAAAAACTTTGCAAGTAGACCTTTACCAGATAAACTTAAGGAACGTTTAACCAAAGAATTTTCTCTTGCTGAAAAAATGGTTTTAAGAGAAAGTTGATACAATTCATTTACTTTTTAAAAGTAAACCAAGATTTTTGAATATATTAAATATTCCCACAAAAATAATGCTCTTCTAAAATTGGCTAATGTTGTTGTAATCGGAGCCCAATGGGGTGACGAAGGAAAAGGTAAAATAACGGATTTACTTAGTCGTTCGGCGGATGTCGTCGTGCGCTACCAAGGGGGAGTAAATGCAGGCCATACTATAGTTGTAGATGATAAAGTCTTAAAATTACATCTAATTCCCTCAGGAATACTTTATAAAAATACTTCTTGTTTAATTGGGTCGGGAACTGTTGTAGATCCAAAAATTTTGCTAAAAGAAATTGATATGTTAATTGATAATGGAATTGATATCTCGGGATTAAAAATTTCATCAACATCTCATGTAACAATGCCCTACCACCGAATTTTGGATGAAGCGATGGAGGCTGATAGAGGGTCAAACAAAATAGGGACTACAGGTCGCGGTATTGGGCCAACTTATGCGGACAAGTCGCAAAGAAATGGTATTAGAATAAGAGATTTGCTAAGTAAGGAACGGCTAAAGGATGTTATCGAAATTCCATTAAGAGAAAAAAACGGTCTACTAGAAAAAATCTATGGCATTAAACCACTTAAATTAGAAGATATTCTTGAAGAATATCTTGACTATGGGGAAAGATTATCAAAGCATGTTGTTGACTGTACGAGGACTATCCATGCAGCCTCAAAAAACAAGAAGAATATTCTTTTCGAAGGTGCTCAAGGTACTCTACTTGACTTAGATCATGGGACTTATCCTTTTGTTACCTCATCAAACCCTATATCAGGAGGTGCATGTATTGGTGCTGGAGTGGGTCCAACTTTAATTGATAGAGTCATAGGTGTCGCGAAGGCTTACACTACAAGAGTTGGAGAGGGGCCATTCCCAACGGAATTGCAAGGGAGTATTAATGATCAACTCTGTGATAGAGGTAGTGAATTTGGAACTACTACTGGCAGAAGGAGAAGATGTGGATGGTTTGATGGGGTTATTGGTAAATATGCTGTATCTGTAAATGGTCTTGATTGTTTAGCAGTTACGAAACTAGATGTGTTAGATGAATTAGATGAGATACAAGTTTGTATTGCATATGATCTGGATGGAGAGGAAATAGACTACTTTCCTACAAATTCAGATGACTTAAAAAAATGTAAGCCAATCTTCAAAACATTAAAAGGTTGGCAATGTTCAACTGCAGATTGCAGAAAACTATCTGATCTCCCAAAGAATGCTATGAATTATCTAAGATTTTTAGCTGAATTAATGGAGGTTCCAATTGCCATTGTCTCGTTGGGAGCGAATAGAGATCAAACCATAGTAATTGAAGACCCAATTCATGGTCCTAAAAGAGCACTTCTTAGGTGATTTAATTCCAAATTAATGAAGGAATCCTTTAGAAATTTTGAACATAATAAAAAGGTAGATCTCATTGGTCTGGGCAACGCAATAGTAGATATTATTGTAAATATTGAGGATGAGTTCCTTGAGATAAATAATCTGGCTAAAGGATCAATGAATCTAATTAATTCTGATGAATCTCAGAGATTATTAGAAAATTGCAAAGTGGTCAAACAAATATCAGGGGGATCCTCAGCAAATACCGTTGTTTGTTTAGCAGAATTAGGTAATCATGTTCAGTTTATTGGAAGGGTTAAAAATGATCAATTTGGGGATTTCTTTTCTGAAGATATTAAACAAAGCAAAACCATATTTAACACTCCACCAACTATTGAAGGTTCTTCAACAGCTCATTCAATTATTTTAATTACACCTGATGCACAAAGAACTATGTGCACTTACCTAGGAGCATCTATAGAGTTTGAACCAGAAGACATTGACTTTACTGTAATTAAGGAAAGTAAATACTTATATTTAGAGGGGTATTTATGGGACAGCGAATTAGCTAAAAAAGCTTTTATTAAAGCCGCCCAAATTGCAAAACAATCCAATACAAAAATAATTCTTTCATTGTCTGATTCATTTTGTGTAGATAGACATCGTGAGAGTTTCTTGGAATTAATTTATGAATATGTAGATATTGTTTTTTGTAATGAATCCGAGGTGTTAAGTCTATTTAAAAATGATAAATTAGCAAGCTGCCAAGAAGACCTATCTTCCTTATGTGAATTAGTCATAGTAACTCTCGGAAGCAATGGTTCTCTCATAGTTAACAAAAATAATGTTGAAATAATTGAGTCAATAACGAAAGGCAAGATTATTGATACTACAGGAGCGGGAGATATCTATGCGGGTGGATTTATCCATGGATTAATAAACAATTGTTCCCTAAAAAAATGCGGAGAGATAGCTTCAATTTGTGCAGGACAAATAATTACGCAATTAGGATCTAGATCGGATATTGATCTTAAAGAGTTAATAAAATAAATTTATCAAATAGTCTTATTTAACCAATCATAATATTTCATCTCAGCATGGTATTTTTTGTAAATAATTTGAGGAACATCATATGTGGAATTTTTATTTAAGAATTCAATTAAATAATCTTTAAATTCTAGTTTGCTTTTAATTGTAATTTCGAACTCTTTAGTTTCTTCAATATCATCATCCCACTTATAAATTGAAAAAATTTGCTTTATCGAAACACAAGCTGCAAGTTTATTTTGTATTAGTAATTTAGCCATTCGCAAAGCATTTGCGTTACTTGATTCAGTTGTGATCATCACTAATACTTCCATAATGAATTAAACATCAATATTGTTAATTATGTGATTTATCAAATCGTGATATTGATCAAAAGAGTAAGAATTATCATTTTTAACTATCGGCCTTTTGACCAAAAATAACTTCATTTTACTTCCAGAAACTATACTCTCCCAGTTTTTCTGAGAATAACTTCCAGATTCTCTGCATAGAACATAATCTATCTCCCAAAAATCACAAAGTTTTTTTTCTAAAAAACTTTTATTTTTTTTACTTGGTTCGAGTATGGCTATGTTTGAATTTTTAATACATGATCCAAAAGCTTTAGTTATGCCCTCGTAAGTTGGAAGTACTCTTGTAAATACATTTGCTTTACGATTCATATAATAATTAGCTGTATCGTTAAGAAATCTTGATCCTATAGCCAGAAGAATATTCTTATTTTCTATATCAACGTTATTTATATCCTTTAAATGATCAATATAAAAAAAATTATTAGTGTTTTTTATTAGAGATTTCCTCTCAAATAGTAAGAAAGGTATATTAATCTCTTTACATGCATTATTAAGATTTTTAGAAATTATTACTGCAAATGGATGAGTAGCATCGACAACGCATGCGATTTTATTTTTATTTATGAAATTAATAATTTGATCTTTATTATTTAATTTTCCCGTAATGATATGTAACTTTGGATTTTCAATATAAGCTTGCCCTGCTTTATAAGTTAAAACACTTGCAAAGACTGAATAATTAAGTTCAAGAAGCCTATTAGCTATTTCAGGTCCATCCGAAGTTCCTGATAGGATCCAAACATTTTTATAGCAATTTTCTTGATTCTGCATCAGTATGTCTTTAATTAAATAGTAAGTAATGAATCATTGTTTAATTCAGGCGGTAATTAATAGCGCTCCCCAAATGAGGTATACCAAAGAAAACCAAACTCCAATTGCAGAAATGATTGTTAATTTTAAAGGATTACGCAGTGAAGATCCACCCAGAGATCTCAAGATCATAGGATGGGGGAATATTGCCCAAGAAATGCTAAATGAACTAAAGGAGGGGCAAAATATTGTTATTGAGGGACGTCTAAAGATGAATTCTGTCACTAGAAAAGACGGAACAAAAGAAAAGCAACCAGAACTAACAGCTTCAAAGATTCATCAAATATCACCAGTTGAAGTTATTAAGTCTGATCAAAAAGAAAATAATGATTCATTTGAAAATAAAGGAACCCCCAAAAAATCTAGTTGGGATAGTTCACCATTAGTACCTGAAGTTGACGAAATACCTTTTTAGATCAGATATCAACACTATTTTCTTGAACGCTTATAATTAATTTGCTTATTTTTCTTTCAAGCACGGCAAGTTCGCTTCTGATTTCTGGCCATTTACCCTTATCAAGATTTTCTAGTAGCCATGCTCTGTCTTGATCAAGTTTAAAAATCAAATCTCCTTGATTTGCAGTATTAGGATCTTGCATAATACTTGTTAGCCCTTTTAAAATCATTCTACTAAATCAAAATGAAGAAATACTTATCGCCTGGAAACTTAATCGTAACGGCTGGGGGTATATTAGCTTTTGTTGGAATGACTGCTTATTTTACAGACTCAGTGAATTTAAGTGTACCTACTTTTTTCTATGGAGTACCTATTTTTCTAATTGGATTAGGTTTAAAGACTTCCGAAATACCTCCTGTAAAGTTGTTTGACAAGACAAATTTTGCGACAGATAAATTTAATAGACCAAAAGAATTAACTGCACTAGTTAAGGATGTTACAAGATGGAGGTATGGGATAAAAGCTCATCTTGAATCGTCATTAGAATCTTTAAATTTGTGGGACGAGGATAACCCCCCTCAATTGAAAGAAATAGAAGAAATTACAAAGGAAGAAAAAAACGGTCTCAGAATGCGTTTCGAATTAAACGCTGTCCCGCTAGAAAAATGGATTGAAAAACAAGAAAGATTAAACAGGTTTTTCGTTAAAGGTCTTGAATCAGAATTTATTATCGACGATAATAAAGAAGAATTTGATTTTATACTCTTTTATTGAATATAGGGATATATTTGTAAAAACCTAATTTCTCAATTCAATCAAGTTTTAATGAATTTTTAATAATGAATGATTCCCAAAGAGTATCAATATTAAGCGAAGCACTTCCATATATACAAAGTTTCTCAGGTAGAAAAATTGTTATCAAGTATGGTGGTTCTGTTATGGAGAATGATAATTTAAAAAATGCTTTTTTTAGAGACATTGCACTTTTATCAACCGTCGGGGTTTGTCCGGTAGTAATTCATGGAGGTGGACCAGAGATTAATAATTGGTTAAAGAAATTAGAAATATCTCCTAGATTCGAAAATGGATTAAGAATTACTGATCAAAAAACAATGGAAATTGTCGAGATGGTTCTAATGGGTAGAGTTAACAAACAAATTGTAAAAGGTATTAATAAAACTGGATCCTTAGCTGTGGGGTTATCAGGTCTTGATGGCAACTTAATTCAATCCAGAGAACTAGGAGATGGTAGCCATGGGTTAGTGGGAGAGGTTTCAAAAATCAATCCTGAAATATTAGATCCTCTTATTTCTAAAGGATACATCCCAATAATTTCTAGCATTGGATCAACCTTGGAGGGTATTTCCCATAACATTAATGCAGATTTTGTTGCTGGAGAAATTGCTGCTGCAATAAATGCAGAAAAACTTATTCTTCTTACTGATACTCAAGGGATTTTAAAAGAAAAAGATAACAAAAATAGTCTTGTTGAAAAAACTAATCTCAAAGAAGCAAGAGATTTTATTGATAAAAAAGTTGTGACTGAAGGTATGATTCCAAAGACAGAATGCTGTATAAGAGCTTTAGCCCAAGGAGTCAAAGCAGCTCACATAATTGATGGAAGAATAGAACATTCATTACTTCTTGAGATTTTTACAAATTCCGGAATAGGTACAATGATAGTCGCCTAACCCATGAAAACTTATGAGCAAGTTTTAGAAAAAGTAGAACTTGCTTTAGCTAAAGGTGAGTATCATTATTGCATTGAATTTCTTTTGCCCATAATCGAATCATTTCCTTTATCAAGCAAAGAGGGAGTAAATTTAAGAACAATCTTAATTACTGCTCTATGTGGTATCAATAAAAGGGAGGAGGCTAAAAGGTTTTGTAAAGAACTTCTAAAATCTTACGATAATAAGACGAGAGAAAATGCAAAATATTTGATGGAAGTTATAGACTCTCCTGACATTAAAAAGCCAGAAAATTGGAACTTACAGTTTGAAAGCGACCCATCACTCAATAAAAAATCTCTTAACTCACCGCGCAAAAAAAGAGAAGTATTGAAGAAAAAAAAATTTATCAATGTAACTGAGACACCAACTGGTGAAACAAAACCTTTTCAGAAAGGCTTTTCACTGATCATTTTTTTAATACTATTATTATTAATTCCACTTTTAAGTGGCTGCGTAAAAATTGAGGATACCCTTGATCTTAGTGAACTTGATTCAATAACTAATAATTTAGTGATAGAGAGTAAATACATAAAGAAATTTCCTTGGCAATTAAAATTTGAAGAGAAGATGAAAGATATTTTTCCTGACGCAGAAATTGAACAAGACGAATCGACATTTTCTTTGAAACATAAAAATCTCAATTTAGAGGATACAAAGCAAGTTCTTAAAATCACCCAAAATACAGCTGGAGAGTTAGCAGGTGAATCAACAAATATAGAAATTAATACTACTCAAAAAAACTTCATTTTTTTTAAAAAATACTTTTACAGGTTAGATTTGGATCTAAATTCTATTAAAGGCATTGATAATTTAGAACTCATTTTCAAAATTATTCACCCTAATAAAGCTATCCTTACCGATAAAAATAATTCAAATTTAGAAATCACAAAAAATCTAATAATTTGGGATTTAAATCAAGGGCAGATAAATAGTCTTGAATTTTCTTTCTGGAGCCTCAACAAACTCTTGATTGGAATAACTATTATTTTAATAATTATAATATTAGCTTATTTATTAAGATTCTATAGATTTAAATTAGGTTCAGATTTACCTCAACTTCCATCAAAGTAATTACAACTCTGCTGGATTAACATCTATTGTTAAAAAAACATTTTTTGGAATAAGTTTCCATAATATTGATCTATCAGGTAAAGGTATCTTTGTTCCTTCAGGGCCATGTATTAATATCTGCCATCTAAATTTTTTACCGACTTTAGCTATTAAACTAGGGGCAGGTCCAATTAATTTCCAGTTCTTTTTCTCACAAAAACTGAGTAGATATTTTGCTAATTTTATTGCAATTGACTCAGTTAATTCATAATTTTCACCTGATAATTTAAGTAGGCAAATTGTGCAAAATGGAAATAAATTAGCATCCTTTCTCAATCTCGAGTTTTCAATTAAGAATCTTTCATAATCTCTTTTTTGAAGATACGAAATCACAGGGTGGTTAGGTTTATATGTTTGAAAAATTACTTTCCCTTTTTTTTGTGCCCTGCCGGCCCTTCCTGCTACTTGCAAAAATAATTGTAATGATTTTTCTTCTGCTGAAATATCTGGGCGATGAAGCAACCCATCTGCTGCAATAACTACTGAAAGAGTAATATTGGGGATGTCAATACCTTTTGCCAACATCTGAGTACCGACAAGAATATCAGCATCACCTTTAGAAAACTTTGAAAGAATATCTCTATGACCATCCTTTCCTGAAGTTGTATCTCTATCAAAGCGAAGTACTCTTAAGTCAGGGAATTCTTCATTTAAAAACTCTATAACCCTTTGCGTACCAATTCCAAAAGGTTTGAAAGCAGTTGAATGACAATCTGGGCATCGATTGATCAATCTTGATTTATGATCACACCAATGACACCTTAACCATTTTTTTCCTTGTGATCCGAGATGAACTGATAAAGGAACGTCACAGTTGGGGCAATTTATTAAATATCCACAATTTCTACAACTTAAAAATCCACTATGCCCCCTCCTAGGGATCAAAATTATTGCTTGCTCTTTTTTTAAGCGTAGTTGAGGAAGCAATTGTAATAATTCATTGGAAAAAATTTTCATATTTCCCTTCTTGAACTCATCCCGCATATCAATAATTTTCATTTCAGGAGTCTCATTACTGGATATCCTTTGAATCATTCTTACTAATTTAAAATTCCTTTCAAAAATACACTTTTTCCAAGTCTTCATTGATGGGGTTGCACTCCCAAAAATTAACTTTGCAGAATTCCTTTTTACTATTTCAATAGCAATCTCTCTCGCGTCATAGCAAGGCATAGGACTATCTTGCTTATAAGAAACATCATGTTCTTCATCCATTATTATTAATCCCAGATTTCTGATTGGAAGAAAAACTGCCGACCTTGTACCTATTACTATTAAAGGTTCATTAGCATTAATAATTTTCTTCCAAACTAAAGTTCTATGATCGGGAGAACAATTACTATGATATTCGTAAACGACATTATTAAATCGCCTACTAAACCTATCAATAAGTTGAGGAATTAATCCAATTTCTGGGGCTAGTATCAAACAACTTTTTTTCTTAAGAAATTGATCTTCAGCAATTCTCATATACACTTCTGTTTTACCTGAACCTGTTTCGCCCCAAAGAAGTAATGCATCTCCTGGTTTCATTGTTTGAAATTTTTGAAATGCAATTTTTTGCTCATTTGTAAGATTTGGTTTTTTCGTTACGATATGATCTTTTACAAAGGAATTTAATTTACTATTTATATTTTTTTTTCTTTTAGATTTAGCAAGATAATTTTTACTGACCATTGAGTTGATTAGAGTGTAATTGAAACCAGACTTTATTAATTCACTTTGCCAATTACCTTTTTTAGATAAAGTATCCATTAAAAAAAATTCTTTTTTGGTTAATCCATTTTTCTTAATATCAAATTCTTTTTTAGTTTCAATCCATATTTGATCTTTTAAACCTTTAGAGAAATTTTTATATTTACCAATCCAACCAGGAGGAAATGCAGTTTTTAACATTTTTAAATTACTAACCATATAAAAAGAGGCTAGGGAGTCTATCAATTCTCTCCAAGATTCATCAATTATTTTTTTTTGCAAAATACTTTCAACAAACAAATATCTTATGCTTTTTCCTCCAGTAATATTTGATTCATCATTATTGATTGTCGAAAAGTCTTTTTTGGAGATCACTAACCCATTCAATAATCTCCCCCTAAGTCTCACACTTACAATATCTCCAACTTCTGCTCCAAGATTATTTCCATCTAAATAGTAAAAGCTTTCATTACTACTACCTATATCAAGCAAAATTTCCAATTTATAGGAGATATTTAATAACTGATTACTTGCCGGCTTCAAAACTTTTTCTTAGTATTGGATTGTTGAACATTCCACAAAGTGTTTTTTGCACATTGTAAGTATCCTGCTCTTAAGGGAGACATGAAGCTCTGATCATTGACTGAAAATTCAAAAATGATCTGCCTGTCTGAGAAATCCCAAGACTTTTTACTTTAGGTAATCTATAGCACTATTTAAATTTTTCAACAATTTAGAAAACTTTTCTTATTCTCATTTTGTAAAAAAGTTTTTTTAACATTAAGGGGACTTTACTACTAAATGTTCAAATTAGCCCTAAATAAAATTTTATCTAGTTAAATTCACCGTAGAAAGGAGTCAATTATGTGTCCAGTCGCAGCAGAATCAAAGAATTCCAAGCCTAGTTCAAAAAAAAAGATCAATAAAAAAATTAATACAAATTTAGAAACAGTAGTTGAAGAAGATAGTAATAAAAATAATCAAACTTTACAGACATCTGCTGAGTTAAACGAAAGCAATCTTGAAAATAACAATAATGAATTTAGTGATTCTGAAGAAGAAGATAAAGGGCTCGGGAATATAAAACTTGGGCCAAAAGGTATCTACACTGAAGATTCAATAAGAGTTTATCTCCAAGAAATTGGAAGAATTAGACTTTTAAGACCAGATGAAGAAATTGAGCTTGCAAGAAAAATTGCTGACTTACTCCAATTAGAAGAGCTAGCAACTCAATATGAGTCAGAAAAAGGACATTTCCCATCTGTAAGAGAATGGGCCGAGTTAATAGATATGCCTCTTCCCAAATTTAGAAGAAGACTTCTCTTAGGGCGGCGAGCCAAAGAAAAAATGGTTCAATCAAATTTAAGATTAGTTGTTTCCATTGCTAAAAAATATATGAATAGAGGTTTATCATTTCAAGATTTAATCCAAGAAGGAAGTTTGGGTCTAATTAGGGCAGCAGAAAAATTCGACCATGAAAAAGGCTATAAGTTCTCTACATATGCAACTTGGTGGATTCGCCAAGCTATTACAAGAGCAATTGCGGATCAAAGTAGAACTATTAGATTGCCAGTTCACTTATACGAGACAATATCCAGAATTAAAAAAACTACAAAAGTTCTTAGCCAAGAATTTGGCAGGAAACCTAGTGAAGAAGAAATCGCTGAGAGTATGGAAATGACCATCGAAAAATTAAGATTTATAGCTAAAAGTGCGCAACTTCCTATTTCTTTAGAAACTCCAATAGGGAAAGAAGAAGACTCAAGACTAGGAGACTTCATAGAGGCTGATATAGAAAATCCTGAGCAAGATGTTTCTAAAACTTTACTAAGAGAAGATTTGGAAGGAGTATTAGCCACTCTTAGTCCAAGAGAAAGAGATGTTCTCAGATTGAGATATGGAATTGATGATGGAAGAATGAAAACTCTTGAAGAAATTGGCCAGATTTTTGATGTGACGAGAGAAAGAATTAGACAAATAGAGGCAAAAGCTCTAAGAAAACTTAGACATCCAAATCGAAATGGGGTTTTAAAAGAATATATAAAATAAAAAAAGTTAAGTATAATAATTAGCTTTTAAAAACTGGCAAAATAATAGCTTAAAATAAATTCGACTTAATTTTTAATTCAAACTCAAAATAATATTTAATGACTAATTTTAAGCTAAAAATAGCTAGTAGAAGAAGTAAGCTAGCAATGGTTCAAACTTTATGGGTTAAAGATCAACTAGAAAGAAATATTCCTAATTTAGAGGTATCTATAGAAGCTATGGCAACTCAAGGTGACAAAATCCTTGATGTAGCCTTAGCAAAAATAGGTGACAAAGGCTTGTTTACAAAAGAACTTGAAGCACAAATGCTCGTAGGACATGCAGATATAGCAGTACATTCTCTAAAAGATTTACCAACCAATTTACCTAATGGCCTTAAATTAGGATGCATTACAAAAAGGGAGGATCCTGCAGATGCTTTAGTAGTAAACAAAAAAAATGACTGTTATAAATTAGAAAACTTACCTGAAGGTTCGATTGTTGGAACAAGCTCCCTAAGAAGACTTGCACAATTAAGAAATAAGTACCCACATCTTTTTTTCAAAGATATCAGGGGAAATGTTATTACAAGAATTGAAAAATTAGATGCAGGCGAATTTGATTGTATAATTCTTGCGGCCGCTGGTCTAAAGAGATTAGGCTTTGAATCAAGAATTCACCAGATTATTCCAAGTGAAGTTTCCCTTCATGCCGTTGGCCAAGGAGCACTAGGCATTGAATGTAAATCTGATGATAAAAAAGTTTTAGAAATTATAAATATCTTAGAAGATAAACCCACCAGTCAAAGATGTCTAGCAGAAAGGGCTTTTTTAAGAGAGCTTGAAGGTGGATGCCAAGTCCCAATAGGTGTGAATAGTAAAATTCAGAATGAACAACTTTGCCTTACTGGTATGGTTGCATCTCTTGATGGAGAAAGGCTTATTAAAGATCAATATATTGGCAATATTAATGATCCCGAGGAAGTAGGCAAAGAACTAGCTAAAAAATTAAAGCAGCAAGGTGCCGAAGAAATATTAAGCGAAATATTTGAAAAATTTAGAGAAAAATAAAATTAGTTAATTTACTAATTTAGGATCAATTTCTTTTTTGTATCTCTCTTCACAGTCTTTAATCACTTTAACAGCTTCTTCTATCCCAAAAAAACCATTGACAGTACATGTTCCTGGTTTTTTTAGATCTTTGTAGTGCTCCCAATAATACTTTGTTTCTTTTAACCAATGATCTCCAAGGTCTTCATAACTTGAGATATGATCCATTCTTTTATCATCTGCTAGAACAGCTATTACCTTATCATCGACCTCTCCACCATCATCAAATTTCATCACCCCAATAATCCTTGCTTCCACAATAGATCCTGGTATCAATGGCTCAGTTACTCCAACAATTTCTACATCAAGCGGGTCTCCATCTTCATCCCATGTCCTTGGAATACATCCATAAGCAAAAGGATACGCAAGTGATGAATAACCTACCCTATCAAGTTTAAGATGGCCCGTTTCTGTAATTAATTCATATTTATTTATGGTATTAGAGTTCAATTCAACAATAGTGTTTATTATTGTATTTGAGCTGTCAGTGAAAGCATTTAGTATGTGCAATAAATTTGGGGTAACCCTACTTGGGGGCTGATTTAGATTTGCCATCAAGAAATTATTTTTGTTTATCTTACATCCTCACACCTAACCAAATTCTTTAAAAGTAATGTTTCAGCAAAAATCATTTATTTTAGACCTTAAATGATTAATAAAATAGTTTGGCGATAGTTCTTCATTAGTTACAGCTTTTACCAACTCCATACAATTAACTGATCTGCCATATTTATGTATATTATTTTTTAACCAAAAGATGATCTTTTGATATTCACCATTTTCAATTAAGTTGTCAATTAAACCTATGTCTTTTTCCAGTTGAGAAGATATTTGCGCACTTATAACATGTCCTAACAAATATGAGGGAAAATATCCAAACGCCCCTTCACTCCAATGAACATCTTGAAGACAACCTTCTGAATCATTAGATGGTTTAATTCCTAGTAGTTCATCATATCTTTTATTCCATTCTGTTGGAATATCTTCAGCAGGTAACCCTCTTTCAATTAAATCTATTTCAAGTTCCGTTCTTATTAATATGTGTAAGCCATAAGTCAATTCATCCGCTTCAACCCTATTTAATCCTGCTTCCAAATGATTAATAGATTTCCATAGTTCTAAATAATTATTAAGAGAACATCCAGCCGAAACAAATTTGTTAAAAAATCTTTTTGAAAAAGATTTGGATTTAACTATTCTATTTTCCCAAAATAAAGATTGACTTTCATGAATACCCATAGAGGTTGCTTGACCTAAAGGCCAAGCAAACCATTGATGACTTTGAGATGGCAAACCCTGCTCATAAATAGAATGCCCCCACTCATGAGCAGTTGCTAAAAAACTTGATAATGGTTCACCTTCAACAATTCTTGTCGTAATCCTGAAATCATTAGGCCCTAATGTAATCGAAAAAGGATGGGGAGATTTACCAACAACAACTAGATCTTTATCTCTCCCAAACTCATCAAGTAATTGAGAACATAAATTATGTTGAGATTCTGAACGCAAATCCCAGTGATATTTCTTAGATTTATTAATCCTTCTAATCAACTCTGGGAGAGTATCTTTCAAAGGCTTAAACATTTTATTCAGCCACTTTAAAGTTAATTCAGGCTCAAAGGGTTGGGCTAAAGTTTCCCATGGTGAATATTGATCTGATATTTGTTTTGCCTCTTCAATCCGCAATTTAACTAATTCTTTAAAGAAAGGAAGAAAAATTTTAAAATCTGCTTTTTCCTTAGCTTCTCGCCAGCTTTCATACCCTTTAGATTTTGCCTTTGCTAGAGACTCAACTAATTTAGGATCTAAATTTCTTTCTCTATTAAATTCCTTCAATAAAAGGCTAATATTTCTTTCTTTATCTTTTATGAAAAGTTGATTATCGGAATTGCGTTCAATATCTGCTAGTTCATTTTTAGCAGATTGTATTAAATTAGAAAATTCCTCGGAAGAATTTCTTTCATGCAATACTTTTGCAATATAAGTAAGTTGTTCAGACCTCCAAGAAGCACCTTTCTTTGGCATTCCAGTATTCTGATCCCAATAAAGTGTATTTTGGATTGAACCTAATATTTGTGTTTCTTTAAGGTAAGCACCCAGATTATTCCAATGAGTTTCAGCCAAAGATTTAAATGGAAATTAAATTTATCTTAAGATAAAAATTTTAATGTCTGCAGTGAAACATGCATCTTTATCCATAATAGGATATTTATTAGTTAAGTTTTAACTTATATGGAACAAATATTTTCAAAATTAAAATTCATAACTCATGGCGAGGGTTTTATTGATATCACATATGATTTAAATTTATTTGTTGAAAAAAATAATTTTCATTCCGGAATTATAAATTTAACTTCACTTCATACAAGTTGCAGTTTAACTATTAATGAGAACGCAGATCCAAATGTACTGAGGGACCTAAAAAAGTATCTGCAATCGATAGTTCCCTATGATTCCTACTTAACCTTATCAAAAAATAGAGAAGAAATATCCTATAAACATTATCAAGAAGGGGCTGACGATATGCCGGCACATATTAAAACATCCCTAACAAACACTTGTTTATCTTTGAGTTTTCAGGAGGGGAAAATTATGCTTGGCACATGGCAAGCAGTTTATTTATGGGAACATCGATTTGATCAAAAGGAAAGAATCATTAATGTACATATAATTGGTGAGAAAAAGTAAGATACTTATAATGTAATAAGTCAGATTTATTATTTAATGGAACCCTACATTTTGCAAGATGAAGAATTGAATGAATTATTAGTAAAAATACCTGGCTGGGAAATTAAATCTAAACAAATCCAAAGAGAATTTAACTTCGCTAATTTTATTGAAGCCTTTGCTTTTATGACTAAGGTTGCTTTAATCTGTGAAAAATATAATCATCATCCTAACTGGGAGAATGTTTATGCAAAAGTAATAATTAAATTAAATACACATGATCTAGGAGGTATTACGAATCTGGATCAAACATTAGCTTCGGAAATCAACAAAATTTTCGATCAATAAAAATATAAACTTGTTTTCAACTATTCAAAATGTCTAAAAATTTATTGCCAGTTACTATTATTAGTGGATTTTTAGGTTCTGGCAAAACTACACTTCTAAATCATATTTTAAAAAATCAAGTTGGTATTAAAACAGCTGTTTTAGTCAACGAATTTGGAGAAATTGGAATAGATAATGACTTAATAATAGAAGGCTCAGAAGATATGATCGAATTAAATAATGGCTGTATATGTTGCTCTATTAATGGTGAATTATTAAATACAGTATCCAAAGTTTTAGAAAGATCTGAAAAACTAGACTATTTGATTGTCGAGACTACTGGGCTAGCGGATCCTTTGCCAGTAGCCATGACTTTTGCAGCTGGAGATCTTCGAGAAAAAGTAAGATTAGATTCAATCATCACTGTTATTGATGGAGAAAATTTTGATTTTGAAATTAATAATACAAGTGTTGCCTATTCTCAGATTTTATACGGAGATATCCTTCTCCTAAATAAATGTGATTTAGTCAACGAAGAACAATTAAAGAAAGTCGAAAAATTTATAAATAATATAAAAAAAGAACCAAGGATATTGAGATCAATCAATAGTGAAGTTGGATTACAAACAATAATGAGTGTAGGTTTATTTGAAACAGATGCTTTTAAATACGATAAGGATAAAGAAGATGTGAGAGAAGATTCACACGATCACTCCTCTCATTCACACGATCACTCCTCTCATTCACACGATCACTCCTCTCATTCACACGATCACTCCTCTCATTCACACGATCACTCCTCTCATTCACACGATCACTCCTCTCATTCACACGATTTGATCAATAGCATAGAAGGGTTTACATCAGTTTCTTATGAGACATTTGAACCATTTTCCTTAAGGAAGTTTCAATATTTCTTAGATAATCAAATCTCAAAAAATATATTTAGGGCGAAAGGAATATTATGGTTTATGGAAAGTGAAAGAAA
>NZ_JNAH01000005.1 GCF_000759885.1 Prochlorococcus marinus str. GP2 | reverse complement strand
TTTAACTTCACTTTTTTCGGGTTCCTCTGATTTTACTTCTGCCTCTACTATTTCCTGCTTAACTTCACTTTCTTCGGGCTCCTCTGATTTTACTTCTGCCTCTACTATTTCCTGCTTAACTTCACTTTCTTCGGGCTCCTCTGATTTTACTTCTGCCTCTACTATTTCCTGTTTAACTTCACTTTCTTCGGGCTCCTCTGATTTTACTTTTGAACTTGCTATGCTTTGATCTTCATCTATAGTTAAAAGGAATTTTAGTAGTTTATTGAATAATAAAAAACCTTTTTCAATTCTTTTTGGACCTAAAATTGAAAGGAAAATTACTAAAATTATGAATATTTCAGGTGAATTTAAACCTAATAGTTTCATAAAATTTCATATTCTATCTATATTTTAGTACATGCTAAAAATTTAATCTAATTATTCTCAAAAGTTGGTAAATAGAGTTCTCTATTTGATGCAATTAAACCCTCTTCTTTAAAAAAAATCTCTAGGTCTTTTAGATCATTTATATCTACAAATTCACCACAATTATCTAATATATTGTTATGTGTGAAACTCCATAAATTTTCCAAATATTCGTCATCGTCTGGAAATGCTACAAATTTTAAATATGTATTATTCAAAGCATATTCACTAGCAAAATCTGAATCTAATCCTTCTCTCTTAGCATCACAAAAAACTTTAGCAAATCTTTTGCCTACAGAAGTTTGAGCACTCGATAAATCCAAATTACCTTGTATAGCTTTTACATTTATTGGTGCAATAAAAATAATTATTGGAAGAAAAATAGATACTAATATAAACAAGAAAAATTTCCTTTTTAAAATTAAAACTCAATACAAACTAGCAAAAAAAGTAATCAATTAGGCCTATTTAAGTAAAAGCACTTATTATAAATTAAGAATTAAATAGAAAACATAAAATCAGCTCCATATCTAAATTTATAATAAAGAAAGATTAATATAAATTTTAAATTATATGTCTTCAAATATAAAGCTAAAAGGAAGGGGAGTTAACAGGATAATTACTAGTAAGGTCATGCTATCACCATTAGCTGGAGTTACAGATAACATTTTTAGGCGACTTGTACGTAAATGGGCTCCAAACTCTTTACTTTTTACAGAAATGATAAATGCAACAAGTCTTAAGAAAGGTTATGGAACACAAAAAATCAATCAAATAGATTTAGAAGAGGGTCCAATTGGAGTACAAATATTTGATAATAGGCCATATGCTGTTTCTGAAGCCGCGAAACAAGCTGAGGACTCTGGAGCTTTCTTAATTGATATAAATATGGGATGCCCTGTAAAAAAAATTGCAAAGAAAGGTGGAGGCAGTGCATTAATTAAAGACCGAAAACTTGCTATAGAATTAGTAAAAAATGTTGTAAAAGCTGTTAGGGTTCCAGTAACAGTAAAAACACGGCTCGGATGGGATAGTAAAGAAGAAAATATAGAGGATTTCTTGTTTAAACTTCAAGATGCGGGAGCAACGATGATCACTCTTCATGGAAGAACTAGAAAACAGGGTTTTTCAGGCAAGTCAGATTGGGAAATGATCGGGAGACTTAAAAGCTTATTAGAAATACCAGTAATTGCTAACGGAGATATCAAAAATCCAGATGACGCTCTACATTGTTTAAAAAAAACAAATGCTGATGGTGTAATGATTGGAAGAGGGATTTTAGGATCACCATGGAAAATTGGAGAAATTGATTATGCCATAAGAGAAAATAAAAATTTTAAAGAACCAAATACTGAAGAAAAACTATATTTAATTATTGAGCATCTTGATGAATTAATAAAAGAAAAAGGAGATCACGGCTTGCTAATTGCCAGGAAACATATCTCATGGACATGCAAAGACTTTAAAGGAGCATCAAATTTGAGAAACAACTTGGTTAGAGCTGTTGATAAAAATGAAGTTAAAAATTTAATAAATAAAATGATTAAAACTTTGAATAATGAAAAAAATACATTAGCGTGAAACAAATCTATTCTTTAAATGAAAATAATTAGTAAAGAGACAAGTAAAAGAGTTTGTGATCATATGAACAATGATCACATAGATTCAGTTCACAAATACCTTATTCACTATGGAAAGATATCAAGCTTTGAGAATGCTTATATGGAAGAAATTAATAATAGTTATATAAAAATCAATTACGATGGCCAGTCAGCAATTATCAACTTTAAAAATGAAATATCTGAAGAAGAAATACATTCAACTTTAGTCTCAATGATTAAAGAGATTAAATAATAGAATAATTTATATAAAAAATCTAAATTTTATCTTCATAGTAATCAGTTATCTTTTTACATTCTTCAAATGAAAGCATACTCAATCTAGATGTGGCTTTTATTTTTAGAATTGTACAAACAGCTAATAAATCGGAGCTATCAACATTAAGTGCTGCAGAAAGCTCTAAGACCCTAAGACCTTTCATAATTATAAAAAAAATCTTTTTCTAAATTATCTAGAACTTTGAAATCAATGGGCTGCATTTTTTCCTAAACCTGCAACGAATGGAAATGTTTGTTCATCTCCAAATATATCTTCTACCGAAGAATTAGAAATATTAGTTTTTTTATTTTTATCAGGCTTAATTTCTTCAATGTCATTAGAAATATTATCTTTAATGTTATTTCCAATTTCTTTTGCTAATAAATTACTCGTATTAGAAAATATTAAAAAAACTAATACAGATAAAAGCAAAATAATTCTTTTCATAAAAAAAATTTATCTAATACTATTGTCATATACCAATAAAGTTATTTAGAAAAATCTGATTTTTTTAAAACAAATCTAAATAAATCAAAGTTAATAATATTTATCTTCCCAACTTATTCCTATTTTTAAATCTAATTAAAAAATAAAAACCTAGTAATAAAAGAATTGCTAAGGAGTACTGATTGAGAAAAACATAAACTAAATAGACGAGAAAAGGGAATAAGCACGCCCTCTTGAAATTTAATTTCTGTTCTTTTGACATATTTTTCCAATTTAAATATTCTTCCCATTGAAAAATCTTCTTCATTTTTCTACTTCTATTATTACGATTAAACATAAATTTATAAATATAGTTTGGGAGATTCTTTTATTAATAAATAATATTAACCTAAAATATCAAAATAATTTATTTACATTGAATAAAAATATTTTTTAAATAAAAAATGAACTCGAAACCAATTTGGAAAATAGAAAAAATTGTTTTACCTCAACATGCTGACCATGCAGGTGTAATGTGGCACGGTACATATTTTAATTGGCTTGAAGAAAGCCGAATAAATGCACTTTTAGAAGTAGGTATAAGTTATTTTGAACTAACTAAAAAAGGCTTAGATTTACCTTTAATCAATACTTCAATAAAATATAAAACCCCTTTATTTCTTGGTGAAAAAATAACAATAGAGAGCGAATTCAATATTGAAAAAAGCCCTAGGATTAATGTAATTTCAAAATTTCTTAACAAGAGAAAAGAAATCTTAACGATTGCTGAAGTCAATTTAGTCTTAATAAATAAGTTGAATTTTTCTATAATTAGAAAAAGGCCTGATTTTCTATCGGAAGCATTTATTAAATTGAATGGTTGAAATTATTAGCCGTTAATTCAAAAGCTTTTTAAATTATGAATATATTTCAAGTTATTGATTCTTACCAGTATGAAATGGAATCAAGATATCAAGAAAAATCGATGCTTACAAATCTTTTTACAGAGCACAAATTCATAGGATGGTTAGGGTTATTTATATTATTTTTCTCTATTTTTGCAATTTTTGTTTTTCAATATCTTGAGTGGGAAAGTAATGACAATAAGAAAAATTAAGAAGATTTAATGCTTATAATTCAACTGAATGACTTAAAAAATGGCTATCTACTTAAAAATAACTAACCCTACAGAGGTTGTAAAAAAAAAGACCTCAAAATGGCTTACAGATATTACACCTGAAAGAATTGATAGGAAATTAGTCGAGGATGAAGTAATAAAAGGTATTATCGAGCAATTAACATTAGAAGGTATAAAAGGAGAAATTTCAGCAATTAATGGATTTGAAGTAAATGAATCTTCAGTAATAACAAAAAATAATTTTGTTATTAGAAAAACAAAAACTTTTTAGAACGGAAATAAAAATCTTTAATGAAATTTTTTTTTATTTTAATTATTTTTATCATTTTTTTAATTTTTATAATTTTAAGGGATTATCAAATTAAGAAGAAAAAGTTTAAATTAAATAATGCCTTAAATTCCAATTTCTTTATTCAAACAATTAATAATTTAATAGAAGAAAACAAATACAATTTGTTAGAGGAAAGGATTAGATTAAGGGAAATAGATGCTTACGGTAACGAGGATTATAAAAAATGGATTGGCAATCCACCTCTTGATGAAAAAGCCATTGTGAAAAATATATTTAATGGATCTAAGCGATTTAAAGAGGGGATACCATACTTCTGGGAAAAAGTAATTTTAAAAAAATTTGGAAGTATAGAATTATTTTTCGAAAAGTGGCGATCTTATTGTAATGAAAATCCTACTATTGATGATGAGATAGTTGGATCTACTAGGAAGCTCGAGACTGAAGATTGGTTTGTATTCATAGCAAGTCAAATAGAGAAATCATGCCTAAACCTAATAGAAAATGATTACTCAAAAACAATTAACGAAAGCTATAAAAAAGGTATTAGATTTGAAAATTATTGTATGCAAATTCTCAAACAGAATGGCTGGGAAGTTAAAGAAACCCCTAATACTGGAGATCAAGGGGTTGACTTAATTGCATCAATAAATGATTTGAGAATATGTATACAATGCAAAAATCATGAAAAAGCTATTGGAAATAAAGCAGTGCAGGAAATTTCAGCTGGTAAATTATTTTGGAAAGGTACTCATGCAATATTAGTTTCAAAATCTGGGTTTACAAAGTCAGCGCAACAACTAGCAAAATCAAACAAAGTTAGATTAATTAATGAATATCAGTTAAAAGACTTAAAAAACTTATTGTTTAAATAGTTTATATCAATTGTGTTAAGCCCTCTTTGTAAAGTAAAAGTGTTGTAAGAATTCCTGAGGCCCACATTAAACCTCTAGCTGTTGGGATATTAAATACATAAGCACCAATATATAAAACACGAAAAATAGGATGAATCAATGCTGCAATTATTGAAATATTTGAGTCAGTTAAAGTAATCAAACAAAGAAGACATGCTGGTGCATGTAGGGAAATACTTTCCCAACAATTCTGATGACACCAAACTGCTCTTTTCCCAAATGAAGGTAATTCATCGAATAAAGCCCTTGGAGCAGACATATTTTCAACAGAATAACCTGCTTTAATCCTCCCAATAGTTAATGGAATAATTGATATTAAAACAACACCTACTGAGAGACAAAGGCTCCAGGCAAAAACTACTTGCATATGATTTAAATAATATTATTAGCTTAATAATTGAAGCTCGTTATCGTGATAAATGAAAAATCATTACTATAGATAAAACTTTGCAAAAAATGCTGTAATTTATAAAAAAACATTTATGGATATTTCAAAAATAGTTTTAATTTTTGGCATAAGTTTACTAATATATTTTGCTTTTCTGTTTTTAGGATTTTTTCTCAAAAATAAAAATCTAGAGGCACAGAAGCTAAAAAAAGAGGAATAGATTATTAATTCCACGAAAATTTACTATTTTCTCAATATCTTTATATTTTTTTGAATATATTTCATGGAAATAAAATTTGATCGAAATAATAATAAGGGATATTTGAAATTAAATAAGACAGTTGCTGGTATATGAAAAAATTTTATAAATTTCTTAAAAGTTTTCTATTTATATCTCTTTGGCTTATTTTATCCTCATTTTTAACCCAATATTGGAATACCTTTCATTGGGAATATATTTACTTAAACTTCAGAATTATATTTGATAAAGAATTTTGGTTTGTTGTAGAAAAAATTCTTTTAGGATTTGATATTGGTTACTGGTTAGAAGAAGCACTAAAATTCTTAAGTTATGAAATACCTAAAGAATCATTTAAATATTTTCCGATTTATTTCGTATTAAAGTCTATTTGGATAAAGAATTAATTTATATTTTTAATAGATTTTAATAAATTCCTTGAAATTCTTGAATAAAATCGGTGAATTTTTTTTTCTTAGAACAAATAAAGTTCCTTTATCACCTCTACAGATTCTAAGTTTATTACTTAAATAAGTTATCTCTAACCACCCTAATTGTTCATTATTTATTTCTTTCATAGCCTTTATATTTTTTCTTCCAAATTTAGGACCTATAACACCAGCATGTGTAAATTTGACCCCAATTTTTTTTTCATTGATGTAATTGAGTCTTATTAAAATACCAGTACCAATAATTGATTTTATTCCTCTAGGTTTAAGTAAATTAAGACCATTTAAATTTATGGGATCAAGAATTTGAAGGTTATCAATAAAAGGAGAATATTTTAAAAAAGGACTATTAGAACTACTCCACCTAAGCTCCCAAACACCCTCTAAAGCATTTCTATCTTTGCTAAAGGAAAAATTATGATCAAATTCAAGTTGTTCGGCAATAGATTGAATCTTATCTGAATTGGGTGATTTAAGAAGTAAATTTAATAAATCATCTTCGGATTCCATTTAATAATCGCTGAGTATATATCTAAGGATAAATACTTACCTCCGTATGCTATATTCTACCCAGAATATGTTGATTTGATGACAAAAAGCTATTGGCTAAAGAAAATTTCAATTCCAAATGCTGATTTATTCCTGGAATATATAAGGACAGTATTACCTTGGATTAAATCTGTGGGAGGTGTAATAGTAAAAAGAGATTTAATACAAGAATCAACCTCAAATGAATGGGATGGAGGACAGCTTGGGTTAGTAATAGAATTCGAATCAAAATTTGCTGCTAAAAAAGCATTTTATTCTGAAGTATTTCAAAAATATCTTCAGTCCAGAGATTTAATGGAACTAGTTACTATAAGTACTCTTTAAACAATCAATTGCAATATCACAAAAACAACTTATAAATACTTGTAAGTATTTATTACTATTAAATTATTTATGTAATATTTATAACTCCACTAGCAATCGTATATTTTGCAAAATTTAAGAGTAAAAGTAATTCGTTAATCAAATGAACTATTCAACAGAAAAAGATGATTATTTGATGACAACTCCATATACAAAAAAGATTCAGCAAAAATTTGCAAAGGTTAAATCTTTTTTAGAGCAAAATGGATTTAATCCATCATCAGAGAGCTTAATGCAAGATATAGTTAGTTCAGAAGAGTATATTGCTAAAAATGGCTTATAAAAAATTAGAATATATTCAGAGTCCTTAAATAATAAAAACCGCCTATTAGAAAAGGTAATAATATTCCAATAAATAAAAATATGGATTTCTTTGATTCGCCTTCTGATATAGGGTTAATTTCTGGTTCAATTGCGAAACCATTTTGTCTACCACCGCTTTCGGTTGTATAACCTTTTTTATTCATAAGAAAAATAATCTATGCAGATTATCTCATGTAAAAACTTATTTAAAAAAATTTTTTACATTTAGAATTAAACTAATTTTTAAATCTAACAATTGATTTCAATCTGAGATTTCAATTTGGCAGCTTTTTTTAAAAGACCTACAACTTCTTTACGGCCAGTAGCAAAATCAGCCTTGTTGAGTAATTCACTATATTTTTTTGTGATTTCTCTATGATTCATTTTTAATATTAACTTCTATAAATTATAAAGTTACTAAAAAAATTTTTTGTATAAAGGATATCAAAATTGAGCTTAAGTACCTTTACTTATTTAAACCAACCTTTTTTCTTTGGTTTAATCTCTTCTTCAATAACTTCTTTTTTTCTCCCAAACAATCCCTTTTTTTGGATTGGTAAGTTCTCTTCAACAGGTTTAGATTTTCTGTTAAATAAGCCTTTTTTAGGTTCTTTTTTGATTAATTCTTTTGTGTCGGAAATCTTTGTTTTTTTAGGATTTGATTTTGAATTTTTGGGTTTACTATCTGCGAATAAAGTTTGATATACAAAAAAACCAAAAACAGCAAAGAAGCCTAATGCCTGTACTAGAGCAGTTCCAAGATTATCGAACATTTAGGCCTCAACTTTGTATAGTGATTCTTTTTCTTTCGCTTCTATACATTTTTTATCATCAGACAAGCATTCAATTTCTGCCTTCTTCTCAGTATGAGAACTGCAGCCACCTGCATTTGCATTAGATATTGAAAACAAAGTTAGTACCCCAAAAATTAAGGCAAATACGGAGTTAATCGGTTTCATGAGTTTTATTTTTATTATGGAAAAATAATTTCGCAATTGCGAAGATAATCTTCTCGTCTGCTAAAAGTATTCCCTTTTTATATATCTATTTGTAGTAATTAACTAAATCGATAATTAATATTGCTAGTAATGAAAAACCTAAAATGAAAGGTAAATAAGGATATTTATTTAAAATTTTGTTTAGTTGATTTTTTGATGTTTGTTTTTCCTTTTTCTTTTCTCTAGGTGGCAAGCCTAAATCTTCCCTTCTCTTAGCTTCTCCCATAATTTTTTAAACTATTTAAGACTATTTTATATACTTAGTAGTAGTAGTGTATTGTTTTAGATTTAAATTATTAACGGTTAATTTAATTAAAATTTTGGATATATTAAAAATATATAAAAAATTACATGATAGAAGTAGTTTGGTCAGTAAATATAATGATTGCAATTCTTATTATTGGTGTTGCCTGGGTTCTTTATTACATATTTACTTATGATCAAAAATTTACTTCCTAGATAAATGTCAGATAAAGATCTAAGTAATTTTCTCAAAAAAATAGAGCAACTTAATCAAATTGCTGAGCTAATAAATAATAATCCTAGTAAAAAGTTATCCCTTTCAAAATGCAAGAATCATGATGAAGTAATTAGATTAACCACTGAATGGGGGTTTGATATTGGTAAAAGGTGGGGAGAATATTAATTGATTTTATTACCAGCATTATTAAAATTGCCATCAACTTCAAATTAAATTCCTAAGATTAGTTAGTATTTCTTGTATTGGAGTTATGAAAGAGATTGGAGAGATAAAGTCAAATATATATAAAATAGCTGCTGTTACAGATAGAGGGCAAAGATTAAATAAATTAATTTCTCCTATGTATGAGGAAAAAGCTAATGAAATGGATGAATTGATTGATGATCTTAAAGACTTTAGTTTTGAAATATCAGAAAAATTATTGTCTGGAGAGTGGGAATTGATTTTTTCTAATGTTGAATTATTTCGAAGTTCTCCCTTCTTCCTGGCTATTGAAAAGGCATTAAATGATGAGTTCAAAAGTAATCTTTTTTTTAAATTACATCAATTGCAAGTAGGGTCCTTTGGAATATCAACAATTGGGAGAATTGCTCAAAAGATTGATTTTGACAAAAAAGAATTTATATCTACTTTTGACACTACAATATTTGGGCTCACAACAATTCCTATCTTAGGTTGGTTCAAATTATTGCCTACTTTTGGTGGAAGAGTAATAACTTTAGCAAGTGATTTGGTTTTAAGAAACAATTTGCTTGATATGAACTTACAAAAAACAAAAGTTTCCAAAGTTGATGGACTTAATAAGATTCCATTATTTAGTGAATTACTTATGGATAGGTGGTATCCGGTTAAAGAGGTTTGGAATAAATTACCTTGGAATAAAGAATCGCCAAATTGCCAGATTTCAATTGTATATTTAGACGAAGAGATGAGAATTATGCAGGATATGTATGGGTCTATTTTTATTTATATAAGGCCTTCAATTTCCTTGTTGAATTCAAATAAAATCTTTAATGATTAATTAAAAGACTGACTAATATTTTTAGTAATTTATATAATAAATCCATTAAAAATTTATTTTAAAGATTAATTAATAAAAACATCTCACATCTTGAATACAAATAGATTATGTTCATAATGAACATTTTTTTATTATGCTCAGAAATCAAGAAAAAAATTCAGTTGTTAGAGGAATATTCTTAATATTAGGTTGGGGCTTAGGTCTAGACAGATTCTACGAAGGAGATAAAAAAGGTGGCTTTTTATCAATCATTGGTTGGAGTATCACATTTTATAGCTTTATCTTTCTTAAATGTTCAGGTTATGAATATGTTGAGGGTGTGAAAAATTATTCAGATTATTCCCCTAATCCTTTAATAGTATTACCTTTACTGGCAGGAGCATATGGTGGCTTTCTAATAATTAAGAAGGCCTTTAGATTAGCAAAACAATTTGAGAATGCTGAATAATAATACCAGCAGACAAATTCAAGATAATAATCCAGATCCTTTCAAATAAAATTTAAATAAAATAATTACTAAAAGGTTTACTATTGCTAAGGCTACTAAACCATTTCTGTTTTTTACATCTAATTTCTTGACTAAATTAGAAAGATAAACGACTGGATTTTCTGGCTCTTTATTATCCAAATTTTATTTAAATATTTTGACAAGAAAATATCACAGTTTCATTTGCAGAATCAAAATTGTAACGATGATGATCCAAAAAGAAATAAATAATTTCTAACCCATAATTCCTGCATTTCTTAAAAACGCTTTACCCATATTTCCAATTACAAAAAATAGAGACAAATTAATTAAAAGGATTATTAATAATGCCAACATTTTATAGTTTGGATTAGTTGTAATTCCATCAAATCCATTATTAAGAAATCTTTTAAAAAGTGATTTGTCAATTTTCGGTTTTTGTTGCTCAGAATCAAGTTTTACTTTTTCTTCTGAAGAATCTTGACTACTTGCTTTCTCTAAAAATTCTGTAAATGCTTTAACATTTTCTTCTTTTTTAGTCCCCTCATTATGATCTTTATTGTCTTCATTCAAATTGGGGGACGATTCGATTGAATTATTTTCCTCAGGATTAAGTTTTGAATCTTCCAAATTAGTATTAAATGCTAGGAGTATATTACACCATAAAAAAAACCCACTCGATCAATTGAAGAGAGGGTTAGCTAAGGTTAAAGTCCTTACTTTAATAGTAATTTATTTTAATAAAATTTGCGGTAGTAGTATAATGAAGTTTTAATTTAGATTAAATTCAAGGTGATTTTTTTTAGTAAATATGTTAGATGCGAATACTAAAAAAGCATGTAAAGATAATCCCTCAATAAGAGAAATTAAAATTAGGAATATAGAACATGCTATTGAACAAGCAGAATTGATGATAAAAGAATCAAAAATGAGCCAAGAAGAATTAATCTTCTTAAAAAGAAAAATATCGGACTCAAGACAGGATTTAGAAATACTTTATTTAATGAAAATTCAATGAATATAAATTTTTAATCTTTTAAAAGAATTGAATTTTTGCAAAGAAAATTAATTTGTATATTTGAAGACTAATAAAGTTTGTATGGAATGTAAGAATTTTATAAATGCTCTACTTATGTCTAAAAATAATCTATATATACCTTTAAAGGTTGTTCCATACATCTTCATTTCTATTACTGCTATAGCAATAACAGCTGCTACATATGTAATTACTTAGTTCTATAAGCTGTGTAAAGTTTTTAGATATTAAATAAATTAAAATATTTGTAATAACTAATTGTATGAATAAATTAAAAATAGCAATTTTTACAATATTAATAATCATATTTTCCCTTATTGGGATTAAAAAATTAATTTATATAAATCAAGTTAAAGATTTAAAAAATAAAGAAGAATCATATTTAAATGAATCTATACGTGTTTTAAATGAATGCTTCGATCTAGAAAATAAAAATAAAAGAACTCTTAAAAAATCAATTGAATTAATTGAGTATTGCTTAGAGGAATATGGATATAAAAACTGATTTCAAAACTTGAATGATGAATTTCCTTAATACTCCACTAATATGCAAAAAAATCTCTCATCAATAATCTTGTTATGTTCCATAAATTTTTATTAATAATATTTTCATAATTTAATTTTTTAAAATGACTAAAGTTAAATGTTCATATTTAGGAAATTTAAACTGTGAGGCTATTCATCTACAGTCTGGAAGTATTATTAGAACTGATGCACCTTTAGATCACTGCGGTAAAGGTGAAAGTTTTTCCCCAACTGATTTATTAGCAACATCTCTAGGTACTTGCCTACTAACAATTATGGCAATTAAAGCTAAATCGAAAGGATTTGATTTGAAAGGTATATATTTAAATATTGAAAAAGTAATGACACAAAATAGCGAGAGGAAGATAAAAGAACTAATAATAGATATTTTTATACCAGAGAGCACTTCTAATGAAACTATTGATTTTTTGAAAAAAGCTTCCAAAGAATGTCCAGTCACAAGAAATTTATCTCAAGAAATAGATATTAAAATTAGTTGGCATCATGAATAAATTTCAAACATATTAATTACAAAAAAAATAATGAAATACTTCATTGGAATAGTCATTCTTTTATTTGGTATATATATAATGACAGAACTGGCACTAAAGACTAGATATACAAGAAAAAGACTTTCAAAAGGAAAAAAATAAATCTTATAAAGATTAATATTTCAGATTAAGGAAATAGATTTATTTTTGTACTAAAAATTAAGGCATATTTTAGTTTTATTTTTTCACTATTTTTTGGTCAATCAACCCAATCAAAGGGATCATGAAATTTACATTTATTCCAACAGTGCACCATGTATAAATAATAAGAAAAAATAATTTTATAAAAAAATTAGGGGGTAAGGTTAAAAATATTTTGAAAAACCCTCCAATGAATAATACCAATATTCCAATTTGAAAAAGACCTTTGATTATCCATTTAAGTCCATTTTTTTTTATGTTTATATAAAACCAGAAAAAAACAAAACTAGATAACAATAAATACATAAAATTTATGATCATCTTTTTAGAGAAAATCTAATAAATTTGCCTTTATCAAGGCATGATGATAATTATCACTTTTTTATCTGCTAATTTTTTTTAAAAATGGAAAAGTTATACAAAAAACAATAAAAACAAATTATTTTTTTACTTTTTGTCTTAAAACATTTTTGATTTTAGTAAATCAACTCTTTTTTGATTCACTCCTAAATCACTTTCTCCAACTCTTGATTCTGATCTTATTGATAAGAGGTTTGATTCAGGTAGAAAGGATACTTCTAAGTCGTCTACATACTTCATCCATTTACTAGTTGCCTCAGCATGAAGATAATCACCATCAATTTCTACAATCTCGGTTCTTGGAGTGTTTTCGATAAATGTTTTAATCTCTTCAAAAGGTTTCTCAATATTGTTAACCTCCCATTCTTCTCGTACACAATGAGCAATCTCTACACAAGGTTTTAGTTCTACATGTGAGGCATATGATGAAGAAGGAAATAATAAGCTTGAACAAATTAAAATTGCTAAAAAAAGTATTTTCATTAACAGAGGAATTTAACAATCCATAATCTAACGAATCAAATTACTAATTTGGAATGATGTCTATCATAATTTTGAAGAAAGCTTATATGAATTTATATTTAAGATTAAATAGGTATTTCTAATAATCCAAAAAAAAAGATCCCTCAGAGAGAGATCTTTAAAAATTGACTTACATCAAGTGTTTCCTTGTTTCCACTGAAGTAAATCAATCCTCCTACACACATGTACAATATCACACCTTAATTCCAATTTTGTAATGCCTAATAGACCTCTATCTTAACTGTCACATGGCAAAAAATACAAAAAGTACTCAAACTTTGCGGTCGAGTACTTTTAAAGTTATCAGAAAAAAGTGTGTGAGGAGTTTCTGATGTATTTAATCTACTCCGTAGGTAATTTAAAAGGCTACAGTATAAATTACTAATTATTTAAATCATTCAAAAAATTGGGCGTTGATGAAAAAAATAATCAAAAAAATAAAAAATTTATGAAAAGCATTTACAAAAAAATCATTTTTATTATTTCAGCAATTGCTCTTTTTTCAGTAATAGTGGGTGTTGTCAAATATTCGCTTACTTATATTGAAAATAATCCTGAAAAATTCTTACCTACACAAAAGTAAGGCAGAAATTAAGTATAAATTCACTTCAAAAAATCTATAAAGTGTCTTAAATATGTTCTAGATAGACAGCTTGAGTCATGAAAATCAAAAATACTTCAGTTCTTAATCAAAATAATATTCATTTAAGTCAATTCAAAAATAAGCATAAATATCAAGTACTTGAGAATTATTGGAAGAAAAGAAAGAAAGAATGTGAGAAAAATCTTTCAAAATTTTGCTAACCGATAATTATGACTTTTATTTTGTCTTTTTTATTAGCGTCTGTGATGTGGGTACAAGTTCCACAGTGGGAAGCTGACTGGTCAAAATGTGCTGTAGATGTTCCCGATTCATCATGCCACTGGTACGTAGCTGCCCCCGACAATACGTTTGGGGAAGGATTTAATTGGGAAAACGCTCCTTGGTTTGATGCTAATGGATTACACGATGTAGCTAAAATTGAGAAAGAATCTGTACTAGAAAAACTTCAAAATAACTAAAGTTTCTATTTCATCAATTAACTTTTAAAAGTATTTAAATCTAGTCGCTTAGTGGTTAACTTTTGATTAATTAAAAATTTTTTATGCGTTTCAAAGTAAGTCTCAAAAAAAATGGAAAGGAATTTGATGAAGTTGTTATAGCTAATAATAAAAAAGAGGCTATGGAAGTAGCTTTAAAAAATAATCCAGAAGCTCAAGCATTAAACTCTAATTGGACATTTAAGATTTAATTATTTGCGAAGTTTTGGGATCAAAAGAGATGCGACACAAATAACACTAATTGCAGGTCCAGGCGACAAATTAAAGACTATAGAGAGAATAAAGCCCAGAAGTGAGATGCATAATCCAAAAAATGAAGACCTCATCATTGCAATTCTTAAACTATGAGCCTTATTTAGCCCTAACAGAGTTGGTGTAGAAAGAAGAGCAATAACAAGAATTACTCCCACTGCTGACATTGAACTAACAATTACTAATGCCGTTGTAAAACTTAAAGCAAGATTTAATAATGAAACATTTATACCACTCGCGGATGCACCTTCTGGATCCAATCCCACATAAACAACCTTTTCATATCCAAAAGTCATTAAAAGTATAAATACTAAAAAAGCAATTATTGTTCTAAGTAAATCTTCAAAATTTGCTGTCAATAAATCGCCAAATAATACTGCCTCCAAATCAATCCTTATTCCGAGTAGAGGAATTATAAGGACTCCAAACCCAAGCATTCCGGCTAATATTGTGTTCATTATTGCTTCATAATTTTCACTTTTTCTATTAGTTAAACTTTCCGCAATTACTGAGCCCAGAAGACCACTTATAACGCCACCAATTGAAGGATGAATTCCGAGCGCTATTGCGAGAGCAAGTCCAGGCAACACACAATGAGAGATTAAATTAACTTGTAATAATCTCTTATGAGTAATTAATACAGTTCCCATAGCTGGGCATAAGATCCCGGAGAATATTGTTATTATTAATGGAACCAGCCACCAGTTGTTATTAATAAAAGACATTACTCGAAAGATTCGGTATGATCAAAAATGCGGGACAAAAAATGATTTCGGAAACAATGGTAACTAAGTTTGACATTACCAAAAGACAAGAACAACTTCTTGAAGAACTTAATAAATGTGATGATGAATTGACTGGTCAAGAGTTGCATAGACAATTGATAGAAAGCGGAAAGGCTATGGGACTGACGACTGTTTACAGGAATCTTCAAGTTCTGATAAAGCATGGCTTAATACGTTCTAGACATCTCCCAACAGGAGAGGTTCTGTACACTCCCGTAGATAGAGATATTCATCATTTGACCTGTGTTCAATGTGGTGAGACATCAAAAATGGAAGGATGCCCGGTAAAAGATATTCATACACCCAAAACAAATCCAAAGAAATTCCAATTGTTGTTTCATACCCTCGAATATTTTGGGCTTTGCCAAAACTGTTATCAAGCTCAGAATTAAAAAGGAACATTTTCTAATCACAGAAATTATTTTCGTTTATAGAGCTAATGTTTATAGCCTCTAATTTATCTTTTATTTGGTCAGGACTACCAACTGCCAAAACACTTTTATCAAGTACGATTACTTGATCATATTTATTTAAAGACTCGCCCCAATCATGGCTACTTACGAGCAAAGAAAGTCCCGCATCCGCAAGTTGACGAACAATTTTTAGAAAATCTTCCTTTGCAGGTGGGTCCAAAGCTGCACAAGGTTCATCTAAAAGAAATATTTTTGCAGGGGACATAAGAGTTTTTGCTAATAGAGCTCTTTGCTGCTGTCCTCCTGAAAGAGAATCGAGTCTTCTATTAGCCAAATTTGCAATGCCTACTCTTTGCATTGTTGCCTCTAATTCACAACATTTATTAATCCAAGAATTAGGATATGCTAGAAGAGTCTTAATTTGAAAGGGGTTATTACTTCTTGATTTTGAATACTTTATTTGACCAAGAGATACCAATTTTTCAACTGTAATGGGGAACTTCCAATTCATAGAACTTCTTTGAGGCATAAGTGCCACAAGAGCTCTAGATCTATATAAATTTTCACCATCAATTTTTATTTCGCCTTTATCTGGAGTATTTTGTCCTTGCAATATTCTCAAAAGAGTTGATTTACCAGCGCCGTTTGGGCCAACTAACGCTGTTAGAGTTCCAGGTTTAATCTCAACCGATACCTTATTCAAAGCTGGCTTACTTTTTTTTGTGTATGCAAAGGTTAAATTTTCAGCGACTAAAGTAGCCATTATATTGATCTTTTAAAAAGTCACTTTACAAGCTTACCAATAATACAAATTGCGTATTATTTTCATAACATTTGATACCTTTGCTTGTCAGGTATAATGAAAATGATTATCATTTTTAAGTATTTTATAATTTTTCATGTCAATTTTTAAAAGACTTTTAACAAATAGAACAGGTTCGAGCAAGTCAATTATTAAAAATTCCCTAATCGCTGGAACGATTATATTTTCTGGTTTTGGGCAGGATGTTATGGCTAAAGGAAAATCATACGTAGCAGTAGAACCACTAGTTTGTGATTTAGTTAAATCAATTGCATTACCATCTGACGAAGTTACATGCTTAGTAGATAGAAAACAAGATGTTCATGACTTAAAGATCAATCCAAGGCAAGCTCAATTACTAAATAGCGCAGACAAAGTATTTACTCTTGGTAAAGAAATGACTCCAAGTATGAGAAATTGGGAAAATAAAAAGAATACTGTTGTAGTAGGTGTTAGCGCAATAGACGTAGATGATCATTCTGATCATGGAGGTAATGATGATCACTCAGACCATGGTGGACATGACGATCATGCTGAACATTCAGCTAAGGTAGATGACCACTCTGATCATGGTGGTCACGACGATCACTCAGATCATGGTGGACATGATGATCACGCTGAGGGTGCTTTCGAATGGGCAGGCAAATTCCAACTTTCTAAGGGTTCTTACAAATGGTCATTTGAAAAAGTCGATGGAGAATATGCAGATCCTGCAATGAAGATGGTGATTCTCAAATCTAATGACATAGAAGGGTCTGAAGATTTAGCTAAAGAACTATTAGGATCTAAAGACTCAATAAGCAGAAAAAATGATGGTACTTTGATAGCCAGTAATAAAGCTTTTGTTCTTAACTTTGATCAAAGAAAAGAAAGTACTGTTTTTAACGTGGATATCAAAGAAGATGGTCAATATATATTTTTTACTGAACACATGCCTTTTGAGTTTGAAGCAACTCAACACTTTTTTAAAGACGTTTCAAATAGTGATGTAGAACCAATAGCGCAAGTACCAGACGAAGGAGAGGGGCATCATCATCATCATGACCATGGAGGACTAGATCCTCATGTTTGGCATGATCCACATAACATCATAAAAATGGGAGATCTTATAAGCAAAAGTTTAAAGAAAGATATTTCAGTTTTTAATAGAGGTGACAGAAAACTAATTAATAAAAGATTCGAAAAAGCTGATTCTCTCTTAGAAGGCTTAGATAGTTGGATCGTCGAACAAGTAAGCTCTATTCCTGAGGGAAACAGAGTAATTGTCTCTAAACACAAAGCAATGGAATACTACGGGGATGCATTTGGTTTTGAAACCATTAGTTTACTTGACTTTCTTGGAGACTCCTCAAGCTTAAGGCCAGACAACATAAGTTCTACTTTAAAAATGTTAAATGAAGAGAATGTTCAGGCAATATTTCCTGAACAAATTCCAGCATCTAAGTTGTTAAGGAACTTAAGTAGACAAAGTTCAGTTCCTTTAGCTTCTAATCAAATATTCGTTGATGGATTGATGATGGATGGTAATACGGTTTCAGTAGCCGTTCACAACACTTGTACAATTGTTGATTCATTAGGTGGAAGCTGTGATAAAGAATCTGGCTCCAATCTTGAGTCTGAATGGAACAAACTTTCAGATTAAATTTTTCTAATAAAAACGGTTTTCATTTCTTATTATTACTATTATTAAACTATCGTTTATTTAGTAAAAATTAGTAAATGAGCATCAAAGATAAAGTTCCCGTTACTATTCTCACTGGATTTTTAGGTTCAGGGAAAACTACTTTGCTTAATAGAATATTGAGTGAAGAGCACGGGAAAAGAATAGCCGTAATTGAGAATGAATACGGTGAAGTAGGTATAGATCAAGGTCTCGTAATTAATGCCGATGAAGAAGTATTTGAGATGTCAAATGGGTGCATTTGTTGTACTGTTCGCGGTGATTTAATAAGAGTCCTTGGCAACCTTATGAAAAGAAGAGATAAGTTTGACTATGTTTTAGTAGAAACGACAGGATTAGCAGATCCAGGCCCAGTTGCACAGACATTTTTCATGGATGAAGAGATTAGTTCTGAATTTACTCTTGATGGAATTGTGACTTTAGTTGATGCTGCACATATCGATCAGCAACTAGGAAGGAGTGATGAAAGTTCAGAACAAGTTGCATTTGCAGATGTTCTTGTCCTTAACAAAACTGATTTAGTCTCTGATGATGCACTAAATACTCTTGAATCGAGGTTGAGAGATATGAACCGAATGACTCGAATTATTCGAGCCGAGAATGCCAAAGTACCAATTGAAACAGTCTTAAATCTAAGTGCATTTGATCTTGATCAGATCCTTAAACGCAGGCCAACATTCCTTGAACCAGAATATCCTTTTGAATGGACAGGTGTTTACGATCTTGATGCAGGTAAATATGAATTAATGCTAGAAGACGGACCAGATCCAGAAATGTCTCTAGTAGCTCTCCTTAACCAAGGTGAGAGTGAGAAGGAACTTAAAGATGGTGCTGAATCCTCCGTAAGACTTTATGCAGAAAAAGCTAATACTTTAGAACCTAGAAATACTATCCCATATGGAGAACATATAAATCTCAAATTAGATGATAAAGGGAATAAATCCTTCATCCTGAAAATAGAAAAACCAACCAAAATAGGTTTGTTTACACAGCACACTGCTGAAGAATTCAATATGAAAGTCATTAAAAGTGAGGATAATAAAGAGATTCCATTTAATACTGAAAGGTTTTGGCAAGCAGAGCATGAACATGATGATGAAGTTGGCTCAATTGCTATAGAGCGTTTTGGAGATGTTGATCCAGAAAAACTAAATACTTGGATGGGAAGGCTTCTCTCAGAAAAAGGAGTAGACATATTCAGAACTAAAGGTTTCATAAGTTACTCAGGGAACCCAAGGCGAATAGTTTTCCAAGGAGTACACATGTTATTTACTGCACAACCTGACAAAGAATGGGGCAACGAACCTCGTAGAAATCAACTTGTTTTTATCGGTAGGAATCTAAATGAGAAAGAGATGCAAGAAGGCTTTGATAAATGCCTGATATAGAACCATTTAGTCCAAGAGGCATGTTCCATGAAGGATGGACAGCTGAAGTTAACGATTACGCCATTGCATGTGGCTGGGCTCTTAAAGGGAAACAATTTATTGTTGGCGACGTGGCAGGAGGTATTTTTGCATTTGAAGGAGATACTGGAAAAATTATTTGGAAAAAAGAAAATACACACTCTGGCGGTCTACTAGCAATGGCAATTCATCCAGAGGGTGAAATTTTTGCAACATCAGGTCAAGATGGGAATGTTCAAATTTGTAATTGTCACGAAGGTAAAGTAATTAAAACTCTTGATCTTGGAAAGGGTTGGGTAGAACACCTCAAGTGGTCTAATGACGGTTTATTTCTAGCCATAGCTTCCTCAAAAAAGGTATATGTTTTTAATGAAGTTGGTGAAGAGAAATGGATCTCAGAAGACCATCCAAGCACAGTAAGTGCAATAACGTGGTCAAATAAAAATGAACTAGCTACTGCTTGCTACGGAAGAGTAACATTCTTTGACGTAGTTAATAATAAAACGAATCAAAAACTCGAGTGGCAAGGATCATTGGTATCAATGGAATTAAGTCCTGATGGAGATATAGTTGCCTGTGGGAGTCAAGACAATTCAGTTCATTTTTGGAGAAGATCAACGGGAATGGATGCAGAGATGACGGGATATCCTAGTAAACCAAGTCATCTTTCTTTTGATGACAGCGGAAAATTACTAGCAACTAGTGGCAGTGAAAGAATTACGGTATGGAGTTTTATAGGAAATGGTCCAGAAGGGACTATGCCAGGAGAGCTATGTCACCATACAGAACCTATTTCGAGTTTAGCCTTTTCAAATAAAGGTATGCTTGTAGCCTCAGGATCTAGGGATGGTTCTGTTGTAGCAAGTTTCCTAAAAAATGATGGTAATGGAGATCCAGTTGGTGCTGCATTCGCCGGAGATTTAGTAGGGGCAATATCTTGGAGACCTGATGATTGCGCACTTGCAGCAGTTAATGCAAAAGGCGTGGTAAATGTATGGAAATTTAAAGTTCGTACTAACCTTTTTTCTAAAGGATTTAAGTAAAAAGTAGAAATTTGTAAAATTACCAATAATTAGCTTTTAAATGTCTTTCCATACAAATAACCTCACATTCGTTATCTATCCCTTTTGGGTGAATATCGCAATATGAAAGACATTGAAAATATTCGTCTATAGGATTAGATTTATCAGTTTTACTAACTTCTTTCGAATAATTCATAAAAGATTTCCTAAATTATTTAAAATTAAGATAGACGAATTAAATATCAAAAGAAATAAGCAAAACTTACTAAAAATATCTCAAAAAAATTAACACGATTGATTACTACTCTCGGACATTTTTAATTAAAAAGCAATGCGTATAAAAACGGATTGTCTTTAGAGAGATATTTTCCTAATTTTATATTGTTGAGTTCTAGGAGGTCTTTCAAAATGATCGATAGCCTGCCTGAAATTTCGGAATGAACCGAACTAATTTAATTAACTGCTCCAATTATTTTTTATTAATGTCTAAGCTTCCTTCTTCTGCATCGTTTAGGTGCCCTTTAAGAAACAAGCTTAATTCTAGTGTTTTTGCCCCAGTTAAAGACAATTAGTTAATTTTGGTGAGCATTAGCTTAATAGAAGTTACCAACAAGGAGCCATGATTTAGGTGCGTTTTTAACTTCAGGAAAAATATAAGTAAGAGATAAAAGAGGGTTTAAATAAGCCCTCTTTTTTTTATAAGATGACTTTCTTCCAGTTTTATAGATAATGTTTAAAAGAATAAAATTTAAAAATGGTTCAATATTATTGCCCATATTGCAATCCAAAATATCAATTCCAAAAACAATCCTCAAAAGGTACTTTGATTTGTGGCTTGTGTGGAGAGGATCTTGTAAAAAAACCTTTTATTAGATTGAACCAGATAATTGCTTTAGTTGCTGCGTCATCATTACTTCTACCGTTAATATATACTTTTATTTTTTCAATTAAAAATCAAATTAATCCTCCTAATAAAAATTATCAAGCAAATATTACTTATATGATAATTATCAAAGCAAAAATTTCATAAAACAATTTAAAAATCTAAAAGATCAACCTCTACATAGTGATTTATTTAAACAAGAATTTTTACTATCAATATTTATTTGGTCATCAATATTTTTTAATTTGTTTTTATTATTTATTACTTTAACTTTTTCCCCACAATGTTCTTTGCAACCACCATTAAAGAAATTATGTGCATATAAATTGGAATTATTCGAAAGTAATAAAAGAAAAATTATTTTATAAATTTGATTAAAATAAGAGTTCATCTTTATTATGATTATCGCAGAATTAGTAAATAAATAATATCAGTTAATTCCAAGGAGTGTTTATAAGTCCCCAGATATCGAAGAAGAAAAATAAAACTGCAATAACAACAAGATCCCATGCTCTTTCCCTAAAAGCCCAAGGCGCAATAAAAACTTCTCCAAGCCCATGAAGTGCCGCCCCTACTGGTAGATGATCAAGAACCAGCAAACTGTGAGAGAGGATAAAAAGAAAGCTTGCGAAATATCTAAAAAAAACAAATTGCCAATTGCTAGAACCCATTTTTTCAGATTTTTAAAAAATATACTTCAATGATCAAAATAATGATATAGATAAAGTCAAGAGATATTATTTTTGGTAGCCATAAATACGAATAAAGATAAAAAGCTAAAGTAAAAGTTACTAAATGATGAAAAATATGTTTTCAAGTTATCAGCCTAAAAATAGTTTTGATGAATACTTTAAGGATAATGTTAACTCTGCAAGAGAAATATTGATTCCACTTCTTTCATCTTTAGATAATATGGGACTTGAAGAATTAAACAGGAATCACTCTGCCGCAAAAAAATTATTACTAAGACATGGTGCAACTTTTAGATTAAACGATACTGGTTTAAAAGGTACTGAGAGAATATTACCTTTTGATCCACTTCCTAGAATAATTAGTAAAGATGATTGGGTAACGTTAGAAAACGGCCTAAAACAAAGGCTTGAGGCAATTGATTTATTTCTAGATGATATTTACAATTCTCAAAAAATAATTAATGATGGAATAATTCCAAGAGAATTAATAGAGAGTTCAGAAGGTTGGAGACCTCAGATGATAGGTTTTAAACCTCCACTAAATAAATGGTGTCAAATTTCAGGACTTGATTTAATAAGGGATAGAAAAGGAGATTGGCATGTTTTAGAAGATAATTTAAGATGTCCTTCTGGGGTTGCTTATTTTTTAGAAAATAGATTAGTTATGAAAAATATTTTTCCTAATCTTTTCTCAGGAAGAATAGTAAAACCAATTGATGAATATCCATCATATCTTTTAAAAACGCTTCAAGAGCTTGCAGTTTGGACAGATACACCCAAAATAGTTCTACTTACTCCTGGAATTTTTAATAGTGCTTATTTTGAACATAGTTATTTAGCTCAAGAAATGGGAATCCAACTAGTTCAGGGTCATGACTTAGTTTGTAATGATGATTATGTATATTTAAAAACCACCTCTGGATTAAAAAGAGTAGATGTCATTTACAGAAGGATTGATGATGATTTCTTAGATCCTCTTAATTTCAGAAAAGATTCCTGCCTTGGTGTTAGAGGATTACTTGATGTTTTTAAAGCAGGTCATGTTGCTTTAGCAAATGCACCTGGGACTGGAATTGCAGATGACAAAATGATTTATTCTTTTGTTCCAAAAATGATTAAATATTATCTTGATGAAGAAATTATTATTAAAAATGTAGAAACGTATATTTGTCATTACCAAAAGGATCGAGAATATGTTCTTGAAAATTTATCAAAACTTGTTGTTAAGTCTGTCGCAGAAGCTGGTGGATATGGAATGTTAATTGGCCCTCACTCAACAACAGCTGAAATAGAAGAATTCGCTTATAAAATAAAAAAAAATCCTAGAAATTTCATTGCACAACCAACATTAGAATTATCTACTGTGCCATCGTTATGTGATGGAGAATTATATCCATGTCATGTTGATTTAAGACCATATATCTTGAGAGGAAAAGATTCATGGGTTAGCCCTGGTGGGCTTACGAGGGTAGCATTAAAAAAAGGATCATTAGTCGTCAATTCTTCTCAAGGGGGAGGATGCAAAGATACATGGGTCGTAGGTAAATAATATGCTTTTGAGTCGTGTAGCAGAATCCCTCTATTGGATCAATCGTTATTTAGAACGTGCAGAGAATATATCTCGTTTCGTGGAAGTTAGTGAAGCAATGTCATTAGATTGTCCGCCAGGTAGTGCAGAACCTTGGCTACCCTTAATTGATGCTTCAAGTGATAGAGAATATTTTGATAAAAGATTCCCAGAGAAAAAACCTGATGACGTTATTAATTTTTTAATAAGAGATCGTTTAAACCCAAACAGTATAATTTCTTGTATTCAAATGGCAAGAGAAAATGCACGACAAATCAGAGATGTCATGACCACAGAAATGTGGGAACAGATAAATATTTTATATTGGAATATGCAAGAAGGAGAGTCAATATGGAATAAACCAAGACAAGAACAATTAAGTGAAATAAGGAGGGAATGTCAGCTTTTTTACGGAATTACAGATGCGACGCTAAGCAAAGACCTCGCCTGGAGATTTAGCATTCTTGGAAGATTGATCGAAAGAGCTGACAAAACATCAAGAATTTTAGATGTTAAATACTATTTACTTCTACCCAGCTTAGATGAGCTTGGAGGAGTTCTTGATGAGCTGCAATGGATTGCACTTTTACGCTCAGCTGGAGCTTATCAAATGTTTAGGAAAGCAGTGCAAAATTCTATAAAACCTAATTCAGTTGCGAGATTTCTTTTACTTGATCCAATTTTTCCGAGATCAGTAAGATACTGTCTTGATGGGATAAGTAATACACTTAAAACGATAGATAACTCTCCATCTAATGAAAATCCTTCAGAATTAGAATGCATGAGAGGTTTGCTTAAAGCAAAGTGGAGTTATATCAGAATTGAAGATATAATCAATGATGGTTTACATGAGGCAATCGATTCATTGCAAATGGATTTAAATAAATTGAATGATCTCATTCAAGAAAAATATTTTATTAATTAATAAGCTTATTAATGAGAATTAAATACCTTCACAAACTTGAATATAAATACGAAGACCCTGTTCAACTAGGCGAGCATAGATTATGTATAAAGCCAAGGTCAAATGGCTTCCAAAAACTGAAGAATTTTGAATTAAAAATAACCCCAGAACCAGAAATTATTTATCCATTACTTGCTGCTAGCGGAGAAGAGATTAATAGAATCAGATTCAATGGATTAACAGATAATTTAATTATTGAATCAATCAGCGAAGTTGAAACTATAAAACATCCAAATATTATTGATGGAGTTAAAAATAGAGATTTAACATTACCTTTTTGTAGAAGCATTATTAACAGAGATTTACAGGGAGCATTAGAGGGATGGATGCCAAATGGACAACACGATCCCTCTGCCGTAGAACTTGCCCAAGAAGCCTTAGCAGGAAGCATTAATAACGCATTATCATTTACCTACCAACTTATAGAGATTATTCAAGATCGAGTTAAATATACCAAAAGACATACTGGTCCAGCATGGCCGGCCAGCAGAACACTTAGAGAACGTATAGGTTCATGCAGAGATTTAGCAATGCTGATGGTTGAAGCTTGTAGGTCTATTGGTATTCCAAGTAGATTTGTAAGTGGTTATCATTTTGAAGATCCGTTACCCTCTGAGTTGGATTTACACGCTTGGGCTGAATTATATATCCCAGGTGCTGGCTGGAGAGGTTTTGATCCAAGCGGAAAAGGATTAATAGATGATAGATATTTAACATTGGTATCCTCTTCCAAATCTAATTTAACCTCAGTAATTACAGGAAACTTTATAGGAAAAAATAATTTAGAAAATACTTTAAACTGGGAAATCAAACCTCTCGTAATCAAATAAACACTAAATTTTTAATCTTTTTTTAAAAAAACATAAATAATAATATGTTTCTTTTTTAGTGTTAATTGATACGTTCTTAGATATATATATCTGTTTTCATTTGTTTAATCTTTAAAGAAAATTGAACTCAAGTTTAGAAATTCCTGTTATCAAATCAAACAAATCGAAAATGTTTGAATTGATAAGTTATGAAAAATTTCGCGATACAAAAGATGTAAGATTTTTTGATATTAGTGTTAATGAATCAAACTATAGAGATCTAGTTATTCACAGTGGTCCTGCAGTTAGTCCTCCAAATGATGAAGAATTTAATAATTGGCAATTTTACATACATCACAATCAAGAAGATAATCTACTGGCTATCTCTGGGGGAAGAACATTTTTTCTTGTAAATTTTGGCTGGGATTATCCTTTTTATAAAGTTAGATTAGAATCTTGCGGTTACATTTTAAGAATACCTAGAGGAACTTTTCATAGATCAGTATCTGACGAAAACGGATCCATAGTTTTAAATCAAGCTATAAGAGATAAAGAAGGTACAGTTGAATCTGAATTCAAGGTTACGAATAGCAAAGATAATAAAAAACTCCTAGATTGTATAACTAATCTAGAACCTAGATTTAAAATTTATAGTGTTAAATAATCTTAAAAAGGATTTCCAAATTTATAGATCAATTTAAATAATTATCTAATTGTTATAAAATAAAAATATTGTAATTTTTTTATATGAAATTTTTTAGTTTTTTAAAATATTTATTATGTATAACTTTTTCTTTCTTGGTATTAACCTCACCAGTTTTTGCCGGGGCAAATGTAGCTGTTAAGGGCGAGGGAGATGAAGTTCCAAGTTATGTAAGATCTGATATTACAGGATATGATTTCCATGGAGAGGATCTTCATTTGTCCTCTATAGCTGGAGCAGTTGCCAGAGATGCAGATTTTAGTGACGTAGATTTACATGGAACAACCTTAACTCTTTCTGATTTAAAAGGCTCTAATTTAAACGGAATCAACCTGACCGATACTCTTTCTGATCGAGTTAATTTCCAAAAAACAGATCTTAGAAATGCCGTTTTAATAAATATGATCGCATCAGGCAGTAGCTTTGCGGGAGCTCAAATAGAAGGTGCAGATTTTTCCTTCGCTATTCTTGACAGTGAAGATCAAAGAAATCTTTGTGAAATTGCTGATGGTATCAATCCAACAACAGGTGTTTCAACACGAGAAAGTCTTGAGTGCCGTTAGAAATTAAAATTATAAGTAAACTTTCTGACCGTTATTAAATTTATAAATTCTTTGTTCTTCATCTTGAAATATCATTTCACCGTTTAATTTAGATTTCTTAAATTTTGAAAGTCTTGCTCTGTGTATATTGGATTTTCTTTTTATATTATCCTCATTATCATAAATTCCGATATAAATATTTATATTAGGATTTGAAAAGGTTTTTTCTTCCTCTCTTAAAAAAATTCTGTCAATGTTTGTTTGTGTGCTCTGCAATTTTTTTTTAAATTTGACTAATTTTAAGTTCTTTGGTTTTTTATAAATAATTTTCTTGTAGATAATAAAAATAACTCCTAAAATTACAAAAACTAAAAATATATTCATTACTTACTTAATTTTTATTTTTATATCTACTCCTAAGTTACTTTTAGTAGTTAATATTTCTTTTTTTATAATTCCATAGGTAAAAATTTTAGATAAAGTTTTCAAAGATTTAAAAACTAAGAAAACAGTAAATAAAAAGAAAACAATAATGTTTTCTACAAGAAGATTTTTATTTGTGTAATCTAAATTGCTCATGAAAGTCTTAAATCAATTAGTTTTCATCGCTATTTGCATATGGTCCGAAAAATTGACTAGCATCCCTGCCCAATACTTTAGCAAGATCTAAACTTTTTTCTATATCCCATCTAGAGGCCATTCCATAAAGAATGCCAGCAGCGAATGAATCTCCACATCCATAAGAATCAATTTTTATTTTATTGTTTTTAAGAGCCTCATATCTTCCTCCTGGAAATATTATGCCTCCTTTCTCTCCCTCGGTTTTAAAGGTATATTTGGGTTTCAACGATAATTCGGAAAAAGAAAAAACTTCGCCAGGATCAAGATTACTGCCTATTAATCCATCTAAAAGTACATTTGATTTATTAATTGTATTTAATCCCACCCTTGGTGTTGCGCACAATATTGAAGCTGATCTAGCCATTTTAAAAATCTCTGAATCAGATGCAGTAATAAAAATTCCATCCATTTTTTTTAAAATTTTCCATTCTAACTTGTCTTTATGAGTTGGAGCTAACCTTTCTCCAATAACTGTTATTGCTCTCTCACCTTGAGAATCAATTAAACTAAATCCTCTTCTAGTAGGTTTGTTACGCCACGCTACATGTAACTTAATTCCCATATTTGAGAGAATCTTAAAACACTTATCTCCATAATCATCATTACCTAATGAAGTAAAAAAATGAATTTGGTTAGAAGTTAAATCAGAAAGTATTTTCGCGATAATGGAGCCACCACCAGCTGGATATTCAATGGACTTAATTGAATGAGATATTATTCCAGGCTTCGGCAATTTATCGACTCTTAAGAAATTAATCCATTCAATATGACCAATTACAGCAAAATTTAAATTCCCTTTTTTAAATTTATAGTCTTCAAAATTTTTATTTTCAACAGCCATAAGCATTTAAATACTATTATTAAAAGAAATATTTTTAACAAGTGAAATCATTTAACATTCTAAAAGATAATAAACAGATCCTATCTTATCTTTACCTTTTTCTATCTATTTTAGGAGCTATCCTTCCAATGATGGCGAATTTCGCATTTGCTAAGGAATATGGTAATAGTTTTGATATTAATAACTTCATTTCCTTAGCAAATGCAAACCCTGCAGCGCAGTCAATTTCTAGAGACTTGTTTGTGGGAGCTAGCGCTATTTTTATATGGATAGTAAACGAATCAAAAAAATTGGATATGAAGAACATGTGGGTTGTTTATGTTGGAACTTTTCTAATAGCTTTTGCATTTTCTGCACCTTTTTTTTTATTTCTGAGAGAGAGAAGAATAATTGAATTAGAAAAAGTTAATTAAAATATTCTCTTAAATAGAATTGCAAATACAATAAAGCAACAACATGAAATTGAAAGCCAGATTATTGAAGCATAACCAAATAGATCCAATATACGTCCCGAAATAAATGGTCCAAAAAAATACCCCATAGCGAAACATTGTGATAGGAGAGCAAGTGCAAAACCTTTTTTGTTTGAAGGAGCTATTCTGAAAACAACATCTGTTGATGTTGGAAGAAATGAAGCAGTCCCTAAACTTACTAATATCAATGAAAAGGAAATTAAATAAAAAGCTGGCATATTTAAATAACTAGAAATAAATAATAAAAATGAAGCTAAAGAGAAATTGATTAAACTAAATTTCAATCCAAATAATCTTTCTTTCTTTGATATCCAAGAACCAACAGGCCACTGTAAAAACAACAATAAAATTAACTGAATAGAAATTATAGTACTAGTAATTTCTTTACTTAATGAATTTCGATATACTCCACCTTTAACAAGATCCAAAGGCAATGTTACCTGAATCAAAGCTAAAGAGGTAGTTATCAATAATATAGATAATAATATTATTATTGAATTTTTATTCCATTTCGATTGGACCTGATTAATTGGATCTACTAATCTTTTTTGGAAATCTTCTAAGTTTCTTTTAATAGAAGAACTATTTCTAGATATTAAATATGTGATGATTAGCATACAAAAAATATCATTAATAAAAATTGATTTGGAATACAAAAAATTTGTCATAATCCCCCCCAAGAATACCCCTAGAAATATTCCTAAAGCCTCCGAACTTCTAACAAGAGCATAAGCTTTGCGTGTATTGATCTGATGGCAAAAATATGGCACCCCAAACTCGGCAGCTGGCCAATATATTCCTGCAGCTGCCCCAACAAATAATTGTCCAATTATGTACAAAAACGTATCTCTTGAAAAAATAAGGCATAAGCTAGCTGTAATACTTAGTATTGATGAAATAACTATTGGAAATTGTATTCGCCCTGTTTTATTAAGATAATTACCAGTAAAGAGTCTTGTTATGGTTCCAATTATTGCTGATATGGTAAAGCCCAAGCCAATATCTGTCGCTGATAATCCAATATTATTAAAAATAAGTGATGTTAAATAAATAACACCTCCTGCACCAAATGCAGCATAAAATCTTATCTTGGTTATTAATCTCAAATGATATGGAAATTGAATCCACCAATTTTTGCTAATTTGAAAAATATTTGGAATAATCACAAGTGAAAAACTTTTTTATAATTTTTTTTGGTTTTTATGGTTTATTTTTTAATAATGGTTTAAAGGCAGCAGAAAAAATAAATATTAAGTTTGAAGAGATGAAAATCCCTTTTACTATAGAACAATTATCAAAAATAGAAAAATACAATGATGATTCAACAGAATTAACAGATTGGTTAAAAAAAAATGGATTAATAAGATTTTTTGAATTATCAAAATTTTTAAAATTTCCAGTTTTCAAGGAAGAAGGACTAAATAGAGAGGTTTTAAGAAGTTGGATAGGGCGTAAAATTCTTACAGAATTGAGCAAAACCATTAGAGTTCCAAATGACAATGATGGGATAGAAATTTTTAACACCATAGAAAATTTATTAGATGAAAAAAAAGAAATTTCTACTTTAGACATTATTAAGGCATTACCATCAAAAGAAATTTCACTAGATATTGATAATTTAATATTAATAATTTCATCTTGGAAAAAAGAATTATCAATTCAACAAGACCTTATATCTAAATTAAATAATTTCGAAAGTACAAACCAAAAGATATTTAAAAATACTGAAAAAAATTTAAATCAAGATCTTATAAAGATTAATAAAAAAATTTATGCTTCTCACCGAGAATTTCCTTTTGAAGTTGAATTCTGGAAAGGCAATAAAGTAAATGACGATAAAGAACTGATAATTTTTATGCCGGGACTTGGAGGCGAAATTAATAATTTCAAATGGCTAGGCAACGAATTGGCTAGAAGGGGTTGGCCAATAGCATTCATAGAACATAGAGGAAGTAATTTAAAAGCAATTACTGAAGTACTAGAGAGAGGAGCTTCAATTCCAGGGGGTGTAGACTTTTTCTTATATAGAATTAAAGACTTAGATGCTGTTTTAAAAGCTCATGAAAATGGGGAATTTGGTTTACTTAATAATTCTTATATTTTAATGGGACATTCACTAGGTGCTTTAATTGCGCTGTTATATGAGGGCAAAAAACCAAACGACCAACTTTATGAAATATGTAATACGGCATTAAAAGACTTTGCAATAACAAATTTATCAAAATTACTTCAATGTCAATTGAGCGATATACCATTCCCAGAGAAAAATAATGATAATAAAGCAAGTGCAATAATAGCTTTTAATGCGTTTGGAAGTTTAATATGGCAAAAAGAAAATAGTGCTGACATTAAGATACCAACTCTCCTTATAGGTGGGACATATGATCTTATTACCCCTTTGATGAATGAACAATTTAGTGTTTTTACTGCCTTAAATAACCCATCAAATAGGTTTCTAATTATTGAAGGAGCAAGTCATTTCTCTCCAATAAGAATAAATAAAAATTTTAAAGAAAATAATGACGTCTTCAAAATAAGAGAATCTTTTATTGGTACAAATCCAATACTAGTACAAGATTTATCTGCAAAATTTATAGTCAAATTTTTAGAAAGTATTAAAATCCAAGAGGTCCCTACAGTAATTAAAAACCAAAGAGATTTGGGACTTGATTTCCATCTTTTAGATCTTGAAAATATAAAAAAAGTTTCTAAAAATTAGTACTCTATTCTTGGATCTAAATAGGCAATTAGAATATCAACAAAGAGATTCAAAGAGACTATAAGCATAGAGGTAAAAATTACAATGCCTTGAACCAAGGTATAGTCCCTTTGAGAAATTGCTTCATGTAATCTTAAAGCAATCCCTGGCCATGAAAAAGTTACTTCAAACAATAGAGCACCCCCAGCTAATGAAGCTATTGTTAATCCAGAAATAGTGATGATTGGTAATAGAGCATTAGGTAAAGCATGATTTAAAAATATTCTTTTCCTAGATATTCCTCTACATATGGCGGCATTAACATAATCGCTTTTTAATGTCTTATCCAAATTGACTCTTAATGAACGGCTGAATATACCACTTAATAAAAAGCCAAGGGTAAAAGAGGGAAGTGCGAGATGATAAAGACTATCTTTCAAAGCAATAATATTATTTGAAAGAATACTATCTAGAACTAGAAAACCTGTAATTTGAGGTTGTTGCTGAAATATTGGAAATCTTCCTCCAATAGGGGAAATATTAAAAAATACAGAAAATAATAATTGCGCTAACATTGCTCCCCAAAATGGAGGGATCGCATATGTAGCAATCCCTAATATTCTCGCAATATAATCAGTCTTTTTCCCTCTATTTCTTAAGCCAATTAATCCCAATGGGAATCCTATTAATATTGCACTTAATATTGAAAAGAATCCAAGCTCAAGACTTGCAGGCAATGACTTAATAATAATATTTAGGACTGGCTCTTGGGTACTAAGAGATTGGCCAAAATCTAAGTGCAATATATTTTTAATATATGAAAAATATTGATTTATTAAAGGTTCATTTAGCCCCAATTTATTTCTTAGAAATTCCCTAGAAACCTCATCTGCACCAGATCCAAGTATGGCATCTACAGGATCGCCAGGCGCAACTCTTAATAAAATAAAAACTAATGAAGAAATTACCCATAACATTATCGGTATTAATGAAATTTTTAATAAGGAATAATTTATAAGTTTATTTAAATTTCTACTCATTAATTAACTCAAGATCACTCAATGAAATTATTCCTGCACCATTAAAAATAGGTTTTGATATTTTATTTTGTGACCATGCTTTTTGAGAAGATAACCAAATAGGAATATAAGGTATTGAACTTGCTGCTATTTTTTCAATTTCAACAAGTTTTTCTAATCTTTTAATTCCACTTATTTTTTCACTCTCAAGGAATAAACTTTCCACTCTATTAGATCCCCAAAAACTACCGCTATAAACTGACTCCCCATTTTTACATATGCTATCAACTATTTCATTACAACTTAATAGAGGGGTAAGATAGGCCTCTGGATCTGAATAAGCCCCAGTCCAATCGAGAAGAACTGCCGTATAAATTCCTAAACTTAGATTCTTATAAACTGTTGTAGATTCAACCCCATTGAGTTCAATGTCAATACAATCTTTCAAATAACTTTTAATTTCTTCTTGCCATGTCAGAGCAATAAGCTTGTCAGCTGGTACATTCGATCTATAAGTAAGAGGTATTTTTAAAATATTTCCATTACAAAAATTTTCTTTTTGCAATAGCCTTCTCGCTTCTAAATAATCATATTTAGGCCACAGTTCTTGATTATTCTTTTTTAATATCGGAGGAATAATTGATCTGGATGGCTTCCTTAATCCATAACTTACTTTCTCACTAATCAATTTTCTATTAAGACTTTTTGCCAAAGCCATTCTTAAATTAAGATTATTTAATGGATAAGAACTAGTTTTAAGGCTTATAAAACTTAATTCAGTAAAAGGGCTATTACCTTCATTAAATTGTTTATTTCTGCTTAAATTATTTAAACTCTTTATCTGACTATCATCAATTGAATTTGATAAAAGCACGTCAATTTGTTTACTTTTTAAAGCCCCAAAAAGAGAAGATGAATTTGAATATCCCACAAAATTAACGCCATTATTTAAGGGCTTTTCACCCCAATAATTCAAATATGGATCAATTGATTGAACTTCATTAGAAAAACTGGTCAGCACATACTTTCCGGCACCAACGAATTTTTCATTTAGAAACTTATCAGAATATTCTTTATAAAATGTAGGAGATATTGGAGTTAAATTTACTGAGGTAAGTAACCCATTTAAAGAACTTGATGGTTTATTCAAATTTATTATGACAGTATATTCACTTGGCGTTTCAATTGATTTAATCTTATTTCCTAGAATATAATTCATCGTTCCTATTCTTTTGAATCTATCAAAGGTAAACTTTATAGCATTTGAGTTAAATGCTGTTCCATCGTGAAAAAAAACATTATTTCTTAAATTAATAGTTATTTGAAGTCTATCCTTTGAAATAATTGGCATCCCTGAAGCCAATTCAGGGATTAATTCTCCATCAGAATTTAATTCATATAATGTGTCTCCTAGAGAACTAATTAATTGAATTGCTTTAAGAGTATTTGCTCTAGCTGGATCTAAAGATTCAATTTTTCCAGAACTTGCTACTGTGATTTTTTTAGATATTTTTTTTGAACCGCAAGAACTCTGTAAAAAAGAAATTAAAATAATAAATATTGATAAAAAAACTTTTTTTTTCATATTTTAAAATTACTTAATTTTTCTGAAGAATTATTTGAGCAGAAAGTTTGCAAGGTTATTTGACTTATTTCTAAAGCAAATGTTTTTTTAGAATTACAAGCAAAAGGCCACTCTCTCACCCAACAAATTTCTTTACCTATATTTAAACCAATTACTTGAAAAGTCTTATTGCTATTTTTAATTTTTACACAAGCACCTTTATAAAGGTTTTGAGAAAAATTTAAATTATTATTTTCATTATTATCTAATAGTTTTGAATGAATCATTAAGGCGCTTAAACCAAACACTTACTCTCTTCGGTTTACCAAGCTATAAAGAAATTTGCAAACTATTTTTTTAAATACAACTTAATTGACTTGCAATAATTTTGACTTCATTTAGGGAATTTATTTCATCTTTCGATCTCTCAAAATCTCCATTATTGACCTCATGAGTAATAACGACAATTTCAGCGTTGTCCTCACTTGCATCAAGTTGAACAATTGATTCTATTGATACATTATTCTTTCCAAAAATATCTCCAATCTTTCCTATAACACCTGGACTATCAAGACAAATAATTCTAAGGTAATTTTTTTTATTTATTTGTAGAGATTCGATGATATGACAGTTTCTCCAGAAATAAAAAGATAATAATGGATCGATTGAATTATTATTTTTTAATGAGGCGGCATGCAGATTTAATATATCTGATACTACTGATGCAGCAGTTGGGCCACTCCCTGCTCCTGGCCCATATAACATTATCTCTCCAAGAGGATCAGCCTCTATCAATAAGGCATTATTAACTCCCTTAACTGTTGCCAATGGATGAGATTTTGGAATCAAAGAAGGTCCTACCCAAATATTCAAAGCGAGTGAATCATTACAATTAATTCCTCCCCTTTCGGAGAATGCTAAAAGTTTTATTTCAAACCCTAATTTATTGGCATATTCGATATCCTTTAGATTAATTTTACTAATGCCCTCAGTATGAATCTCCTCTCTTTTGATTTTCCCTCCAAATGCAAGTTCACTAAGAATTGAAATCTTATCAGCAGCATCATGGCCCTCAACATCTGCAGTTGGATCAAATTCTGCATACCCAAGGCTTTGGGCCAGTTTTAAAGTCTCCTTATAATCAGCTTTTTCATTCGTCATCTTTGAAAGAATAAAATTTGTTGTGCCATTTATTATCCCAACCATTTTTTTTATGCTATTACTCTTTAATGATCTTTTTAAGGGTTCAATTATGGGAATCCCCCCGCAAACTGCCGCCTCTGACAATACATAAACTCCCTCTTTAGATGCAGTTTTATATATTTCTTCTCCATATCTTGCAATAACTGCTTTATTTGCTGTTACTACAGATTTACGTAATTTTAATGATTCCAGAATAATATCTTTCGCTAAATCAACCCCGCCCATTACTTCAACAATTACATCTATAGAGGGGTCATTAACTAATTTAAATGGATCATCAGTTAATAAATTATTATCTAGCTCAATATCCCTTTTTTTATTAAGATCTTTAACTGCTATTTTTGCAATTTCTATTTCTTTTAGTATTGGATGTGAATCGACCTCAGAACTTAATATTTTATAAATCCCTGAACCTACAGTTCCAAAACCTACAATCCCAATTTTGCATTTTCTCATTTTTTATTTCTTTTAACTTTGAGTTTAATTTTATATTATTAGGCCTACAAAAATTCATTGGCTTGAGACTGCATTTTCAATAAAATGTTTAAAAAACCATTTGATCGTGAAGGTGTTAAGCTTGCTTTCAAACCAGTATCTTCTATAAATTTCTTATCTATTTCAACAACTTCATTTGGTGTTAACTCATTTAATCCACTTATTAGAAAGGCCAACAAACCCTTTGTTATGAGTGCATCAGAATATCCTTCCCAAAATAATTTACCAGCCTTAATAGTTGCCTTAACAAAAACTTCTGAAACGCATCCCTCAACTTTATTTTCTTCAACAAGGATTTCACTATCTGGTTCTTTCATTTTTTTGCCTAACCACAAAATGTATTCATATTTTCTTTTTGGATCTTCTGATTTCTTCAACTTTTCTACTAATTTTGATAATTTATTGTATTTTTCCTGATTTTCCATTTTTTAAAACTATTAATTAATCACTTTATGAATCTTCTATTATACAAATATTTCTTTTTCTGTGATAAAGCCAGATAAAGGAATATCCCACTCAGCTCTGGTTAATGGCATCGTACTTACACAATTAGAAGTTAATACTCCAATGCATGGAACATTTCTCCAATCATTATTTCTCCTTAATTTATCAAAATAACCTCCTCCATAACCTAATCTTGTTAAATTTTTATCGACGGAAAGACATGGTACAAATATCAAGCTTATCTGCAAATGACTTAATGGGGAAGAGTTATTTGGACTAAGTATACCCTCATAATCTTTGGTAAGAGGTTTTTCGTCCCATGGATAAAATAACAACTCTTTTTTATCTTTACATCTAGGCAAAGCTAAAGTAAATTTTTTCTTGAGACTTCTTATATCAACTTCATTTTTTAGAGGCCAATATATGCCTATATAACCAACATTTTTATATCCCTTAACAAATGAATCAATATATAATTTTACATTTTTTTCTACATTTTCTCTTTGATTAAGAGAAATTCCATCTCTTAGTTTTCTAAACATATCCCTCTCCAATTTCTTATTTTCAAAGATTGTCATATTAAATTTTCAGTTAAAGCCATCCTCATTTAGTTTTGTGAGTGCTATAGCCAATGCATCTGCTGAATCATCAGGTTTTGGAGGATTTTTAAGATCTAAGTTATACATAACAGCATCAAGAATATCTTTCTTAGATGCCTTTCCAGACCCAGCAATTGTTAATTTTATCTGAGCAGGTGAATACTCACTAACATGAATTTTTTTAGAGGCCAATACCATCATAATCACGCCTCTAGCCTGCACCACACTAATGGTAGTGCTTGACCTGTAAAAGAAAAATTTTTCTACTGCCGCTGCAGTTGGGTTCCAATGATTTATTAATTCATTTAGATCTTGGAATATCTCATAAAGTCTATCTTCTTCTTTTTTATCTTTACCTGTCTCAATAACGCCGCAATCTAATAATATCTTTCTTTCATTTTCTATCTCTATTATTCCATAACCAACTCTAGCTAATCCAGGGTCAATCCCAATTATTCTCACTGTTATTAAGCTTCAGCAGACAATTGAAATTTTGAAAGATTATCTTTTACATCTAAATCAAATACTTTACAAAAAGCTTGAATAACTCTTTCACCTGAATCAACTTGTTCTAAGGGATCTTTTCTAAGTCTATGTCTTAAGGAACAAGAAATAACCCTTGCTATGTCATCTTCTTGCACTTCAGTTCTGCCCTCAAATGCTGCAATTGCCCTTGCAGACCTATTTGTAACAATATCTCCACGTAAACCATCCACATCTAGTTCCCCGCAGATTGCAGAAATATTTAATCTTAAGTCATCATCCATTTGAACAGAATTTAATATTTCTTGTGCTTTAATAACTTTTTGTTGAAGTTCATCCTGTTGTTTTTCAACACTCAATGAAAACTCATCAGGATTATCATCAAAAGAAGTTCTTTGATCAACTACTTGAACTCTTAATTCAGCATCTCTAACTGTCTTAACTTCAACGCTCATTCCAAACCTGTCCAATAGTTGAGGCCTTAATTCACCTTCTTCTGGATTTCCTGAACCAATTAGGACAAACCTCGCAGGATGTCGAACTGAGACCCCCTCCCTTTCAACTGTATTCCATCCAGAAGCGGCCGAATCTAAAAGTACATCAACTAAATGATCATCAAGTAAATTCACTTCATCAACATATAGCAAACCCCTATTAGCTTTTGCTAATAGACCTGGTTCGAAAGCCTTGACACCTTCGCTCAAAGCCTTCTCTATATCAATGGTTCCGCAAAGCCTGTCTTCAGTAGCTCCTAAAGGCAAGTCAACCATAGGTACTTGTTTTTGAATACTCTCTAGATTTTCTCCTTGAGTAATTTTTTCCAAAACTTCTTTACTTTGTAAATCAGGATCGACTAGTGAACTATTATATGGATCGTCTTTAACAACATCGATTGCTGGCAACAAATCAGCTAAGGCTCTGATTGTAGTAGACTTTCCAGTGCCTCTATCACCCATTATCATCACACCTCCAATTCTTGGATCAATAACATTTAACAAGAGAGCCAATTTCATTTCTTCTTGACCAATTACTGCTGTAAAAGGAAAAACTCTTCTTTTCTTTGTTGTAGGCACAGTTTTAGTTTTCTTAAATATTCAAATAATCAATAGATGCTACTTCAGAAAATGTTTTTAGTAAATATCCCTATCAAATTAAAACAAGAAGTGAATAATAACTAATCAAATTTATACTTACTTATTTTTTTTTGAACTGTTCAAAAACCAGTTTATTTGATGGACAATTCCTCTTAAAACATTTATTTCATGCGTAGATGTATTTGCCCTCAAAATAAAATTCTTAAATTTACTGATTTTTGCCTTGGAGGTATGTTTCAAGAGATATCCAACTTGCAAAAGCATTTCCTCTATCTCTATAAATGTATTATGCACTTCTTTCGATGATGCCAATTTAAAAACTTTTAATTCATTATTTAAATTCTTTTTAGAAGATTTATTTAATTCATACAAAACTATTGAAACAGCGTGAGAAAGATTTAATGAAGGATTATTCTTAGAAGTTGGAATATTAAAAGTTTTATTTGCTAGAAGCAATTCACTGTTAGTTAAACCTCTATCTTCTCTTCCAAATATAATTGCTAAATTATTTATCTTCTTAAATGATAATGTCCAATCAAATATATCTTCAGAAGATACAAAAAATGAATCTTTATTCACATCAATCCTTCCACAAGATGCTAGAACCAAATCACAATCAAAAATTGCTTTTTGAAGATCATTAAAAACCTTACAATGTTTAAGGAATTTTTGACCTTTAAGAGCCATTTTCTTTGCTTCTAAAGAAAATATGTCGCATTTAGGCGAAACAATTCTTAATTCATCAACTTCAAAATTACTGCATAATCTAGCAACGCTTCCTACATTTAAAGGGCCATTTGGTTCAACTAAAATTACTTTTAAATTAGAAAAATTTTTTCCCAAAATCATTCAAGGCTATGCAGATATTTTAATAAATTGGACATATTTACAGGATCAATTTCAAAACTTGGCATAGGAGGTGTCAGGCCTCCAGTAACCTGTTTTATTATCTCTTTATCATTCAAACGTTGTGTTATTGAGTGTAAGTCTGGGCCCACTAAACCTCTTGCTGTAATTCCATGACATCCAACACAATTTATCTTAAAAAGAGCATCTCCTTCCTCAGCAGAGCCATTAAGCTCAAGAGTTTCAATAATATATTTGTTATTTTCATGATGATTAACGAAAAATATTGAGAAACAAATCAATAAAACTCCAAATACAACAAAAACAATTTTTAAGAATTCTCTCTTAAAATCTCTTTCTGCTGCAGTTGATGAAGATGTTGACACAAAAAATAATCTCTATGTAACAATTGTGAATAAGAAATTCAAAAAAGGCAAAAAAATGATCGAGCCTCTTCTATGTGGAATTGTTTTAGGTTTAGTTCCAATAACTCTTCTTGGATTATTCGTAAGTGCATGGAATCAATACAGAAGAGGTTCAGGGATGCTGGACATTGATTAAAAATGTTAATCTTGACTGCCCATAATTCCTTATATCTATAGTTTCCCACAGAGTACTTTTTTTAATAAATAGATTTGGAGAATGTTCACAAATAACTGTTGAATCTTTTTTTAAAAGATTACAATTAAATAATTGATTTAAAACTAATTCATGGGAATCAGCATCGTATGGAGGATCTAGATAAACAAAATCAAATTTTAATTTGTTTAAATCCATATTTCTAGATGATAAGTTTCTTTCATAATTAGGTTTTGTCCATTTCAAAACGTCTTTGCAAATAACTTCTATATCTTTTCTCCTATTCTCTATATTCTCCAACGAGAGTAAATTTTCTAAGCAAATTTTTGAGTTAATTTTGTTTTTTTCAATTGCGATTATTTTGCTTGCCCCGTGATTATAGGCTTCACAAGATATGGCCCCTGTTCCACTAAATAAATCTAACCAGTTACTATTTTCAACTCTTTTGTTCAATATATTAAATATGGCCTCTCTCACTCTCAAAGTTGTAGGTCTGGTATAAGAATTATTTGGACTTTGGAGTTTTTTACCACCTATTAATCTTAAATTAGTCTTCATCCCTAAGCATATGTTATTGAATATTACTCAGCCATCTTCTCAAAAGTTTTTCACCAGTTTTTCCAGATTTTTCCGGATGAAATTGACAGGCCAATAAATTATCATTCTCAATCATTGCAGTTAATTTTTCAGAGCCATAATCAACCTGAGCTGCAATAATATTTAAGTCATCTGGGATTGCATGATAGGAATGTACAAAATAAACCCAATTATTTAATTCTTCAATCCCAAATAAAGTATTTTTTTTTGTAGGTAAAAGTTGGCACCAACCCATGTGTGGGATTCTTTGGTTAACTATATTGGGTAATTTTTGTATTTTTCCTTTTAAAATTCCCAACCCTTGAACTTTTCCTTCATCACTAGATTCAAAAAGGAGTTGGAGACCTAAACATATCCCAAAAAAGGATTTCCCACTTTTAATCCAATTTTTCAAATCAGTTATCAAGTCAGTATTTATGAGATTATTCATCGCGGGGTCAAATGCTCCAACCCCAGGAAGTATTAGCGCCTTACAAAGCTTGGAATCATTAAAGTTTTTAATTAATATAATTTCTTCTCCAAGACTTTCTAGAGATTTTGTTACAGAATGTATATTACCCATTCCATAGTCTATTAGTCCAATTTTATGCAAAGCTTTTAAATTTATAAATGCTTAGTTAAAGTGCTAGAAAGAGTTGCTTTTGGCACAGCTCCAACAACGGTATCAACCTTTTGACCTCCTTTAAAGATCATTAATGTAGGAATACTTCTAATTCCGTACTGACTGGCTACATTTGGATTCTCATCTGTGTTTAATTTAAAAACTTTAATTTTTCCTTCAAAGTCTTTTGAGATTTCTTCTACAACTGGAGCGACCATCCTACATGGACCGCACCATGGGGCCCAAAAATCAACCAATACTGGTAGATCACTTTGCAGTACATCCTTGTCAAATGAAGAATCAGTTACGGCTGGAGCTGATGACATAATTTAAGTATTCCTTTTTGAAAATTTAGCAGGCAATTCTTTTAAGTGATGATTTCATTACAGATTAAATAATATAAGTAACAAAATGTCTAAAAAAAGCCCGATTAAACGGGCGATTTAGTGTGTGAGGAGTATGGGGTTTCCCCCATCATTTCATAATAACTCCTAATTAGAAAATTTTTCAAATAAATACTTAATTCACTAAGGATTTATAATTTTGCTCTAGGTGAACTACTTACCCATCCCAAGCTGCTGAGCTTTTTGATAAACCTTACCTTCTGTAAGAAGCGATGGTGCGATAACTATTTCAACTTCTTGCATTTCTTTAATATTTTTTGCCCCAAGAGTACTCATTGAGGTTCTAATGGCTCCTAATAAGTTATGTGTTCCATCATCAAGTAAGGCAGGACCTTTAATTATTCTTTCTAAGGATCCTGTAGAACCAACTTCAATTCTTGTGCCTCTTGGCAAAACTGGACTTGGAGTAGCCATCCCCCAGTGAAATCCTTTACCTGGAGCGTTGGAGGATTTAGCTATTGGGGATCCAATCATTACAGCATCTGCCCCACATGCTAAACATTTACAGATATCTCCGCCAGTAACAATTCCTCCATCACCAATAATAGGGATATAACGACCACTTTCTTTAAAGTAATCATTTCTTGCCGCACTACAATCAGCAATTGCAGTTGCTTGAGGGATTCCAATTCCCAATACTCCTCTTGATGTACATGCCGCTCCGGGTCCTATCCCAACCATCAATCCTGCAACTCCAGCATCCATGAGAAGTTTTGCAACTTCGTAAGTAACACAATTACCTGCTACAACTGGGACATTCATAGATTGACAGAGATCTTTAATATCTAAGGTTTCCTTACCTTCCATACCAAGATGTTCAGTGGAAACAACTGTTCCTTGAAGAAAAAATAGATCTATTTTGGAATCGTTAAGTGTTTCTTTAAACTTAATGGCAGCTTGAGGAGTCCCACTAAAAGCTGCTATACCTCCTCTTTCTTTAACCTCATTTATTCTTTGTACAATCAATCCCTCCTTGACCGGTTCACTATATATTTTCTGCATTAATGGAACAAAATCATTCTTCCCTACTGATGCTATTTGATTCAATATTTCATCAGGGTTTTCATATCGTGTTTGTACTCCCTCCATATTAATAACCCCAAGGGCACCTAATTTTGTGAGCTCTACAGACGTATTGACATCGACAACACTATCCATGGCACTAGCGACGATCGGAACTTCTCTTTTGAAATCACCTATTGACCAAGAAGGATCAGTCAAATCGTAATCAAGTGTTCTATTACCAGGGACTAAAGCTATTTCATCGATGCCATAAGCCCGTCTGACTTTTTTATTTAAACCAAGTTCAATATTCACGGTAGTTTTCTTTTATTCTGATTAAATTAACAACTAAAGGGGTAATAAGCCAAGGTTTATTCAAAAACAACAGGTTTTATTTTGATTTGTGTGTAAATGTAAGTATTTGGGAATTAAATAAATCTTTTTTTTTATTCATTATGACAATCAGCGATTATTATTAAAGAAAGGATTTTTGTATGTCTGATATTTTAGATTCCGACAACTCAGGATTAAGCGAAAATAACGACCGAATTATTCAGACTGACCTAAGAAATGAGATGTCTCGTTCATATCTTGAGTATGCAATGAGCGTTATAGTTGGTCGTGCTCTTCCAGATGCAAGAGATGGATTAAAACCTGTTCACAGAAGAATTCTTTATGCAATGTATGAACTTGGCTTGACTAGCGGTAGACCATACAGAAAATGTGCAAGAGTCGTAGGAGAAGTACTCGGTAAATACCATCCTCATGGCGATACTGCTGTTTATGATGCTTTGGTTAGGATGGCTCAGGATTTCTCTATGAGGATGCCACTCATAGATGGCCATGGAAACTTTGGTTCTGTTGATAACGACCCTCCAGCAGCAATGAGATATACAGAATCTCGTTTACAGTCTCTTACGGATGAAAGTTTATTAGAGGATATTGAATCTGAAACTGTAGATTTCGCCGATAACTTTGACGGTTCTCAGCAAGAGCCAACAGTTTTACCTGCTAGGATCCCTCAACTACTTCTAAATGGATCATCTGGAATAGCAGTAGGAATGGCAACTAATATTCCACCTCATAACTTAGGGGAATTAATTAATGGTCTTAAATCAATAATCAATAACTCTTCAATTGAAGATAGTAAACTTTTTGAGATAATTAAGGGTCCTGATTTCCCCACAGGTGGTCAAATCTTAGGCAGAGACGGTATTAAAGAAACTTTCAAAACAGGAAGAGGGTCAATAACCATGAGAGGGGTAGCAAATATTGAGCAAATTAAATCCATTGGTAGAGCAGAGAAAGATGCAGTAATAATTACAGAGCTTCCATTTCAAACCAATAAAGCGGCTTTGATAGAAAGAATTGCTGACTTAGTTAATGAAAAAAAATTAGAAGGTATTTCTGATATTAGAGATGAAAGTGATCGAGATGGGATGAGGATTGTTATTGAACTAAAAAGAGATGCCTACCCACAAGTAGTTTTAAATAATTTATTTAAGTTAACACCTCTACAAAATAACTTTAGTGCAAATATCCTCGCTTTAGTAAAAGGAGAGCCCACAACACTTTCTCTCAGGAAAATGTTAGACGTATTTCTAAATTTTAGGGTTGAGACAATAAGACGAAGAACAACATTTTTATTAAAAAAAGCAGAAGAAAGAGATCATATTGTAAAGGGTCTTTTATTAGCCTTAGATGCTATGGATCAAATTATAAATCTAATAAGATCAGCGAAAGATTCAATATCAGCTCGAGAAAAATTACAAAAAGACCACAAATTATCTTCCATACAGGCAGATGCAATTCTACAGATGCAGTTAAGAAGATTAACAGCACTTGAAGCAGATAAAATCAAAGGTGAACATAATGAGTTAACCCGAAAAATCAACCTTTATCAGCAAATATTAAATAGTAAAGAAAGAATTTTTGAAATTATTCTTGAAGAACTTAATAAAATTGATGAAAGATTTTCTTCTCCAAGGAAAACAGAAATACTAGATTTAGGCGGAGGATTAGATGATATTGATCTTATAGCTAATGACAGATCCGTAGTTCTATTAACTGAAGCAGGTTATTTAAAAAGAATGCCTGTTAATGATTTTGAATCTACCAGTCGTGGTTCAAGGGGTAAAGCTGGCACAAAAACCAAAGAAGATGATGACGTGAAATTATTTATAAGCTGTAATGATCATGATACTCTTTTGCTTTTCAGTGATAGAGGAGTAGCTTATGCTCTCCCAGCATATAGGGTTCCTATGAGTAGCAGAACAGCAAAAGGGACTCCATCAGTTCAACTTCTCCCAATTCCAAGAGAAGAAAAAATAACTTCTCTAGTTGCTGTGGATTCTTTTGTTGACGATCGTTATTTATTAATGCTAACAAAAGCTGGTTTTATAAAAAGAACTGCACTTTCTGCTTTTTCAAAAATTCGCTCAAATGGACTAATAGCAATTAATCTTGAGGATGGAGATGCCCTAACCTGGGTAAGATTATCAAAAGAAGACGATAGTGTTTTAATTGGATCTAAAACAGGAATGGCGATTCATTTCAGACTAGATATCAATGAATTAAGACCACTTGGTAGAACAGCAAGAGGAGTTAAATCAATGAACTTAAGAGAAGGAGACAATCTAGTTTCTATGGATGTTTTAACATCTAATTTGGTTGATCAATTGGCCAAAATCGAGGAACTCACAGAAGATCTTGATGATAATGTTGAAGAAAACTCTTCAGATGGTCCATGGGTATTGATAGCCAGTGCATTCGGACTGGGAAAGAGAGTACCTGTAGCTCAGTTTAGATTACAAAAAAGAGCAGGCATGGGTTTGAGAGCAATAAAATTTAGAATTAAAGATGATCAGCTAGTTTGTTTGAAGGTCCTTGGCGAGGGAGAAGAATTACTACTTGTGACAGAAAAAGGCGTAATAGTAAGAACAAACGCAGATAAAATCTCTCAGCAATCGAGGGCAGCTACAGGAGTAAAATTACAAAGATTAGATGACGGTGATCATTTATCTGAAGTGGTATTGGTACCTCGTGAACAAATAGAGGAAAAAGACCAACCTAGCTCAGTTGAAGAAAATTAAAAGGCTTATGGTTAGCTAAATAACATGGAAATACTTGATATTTTAATTTTAGGTTCAGGTCCTGCCGCATTATGTTTAGCTTCAGAATTAGCCAAGCAGGATCTAAATATTAAGGGAATATCTACAAAATCTCCAAATGAAAAATGGGAGAATACATATGGTATCTGGGCATCTGAATTAGAAGAATTAGGGTTAGAGTCCTTGTTATCTCACCGATGGTGTAAAACAGTTAGTTTTTTTGGAGATGGGGAAAATAAAAAAGGGGATACTCCGACAAAACACAACTATGATTATGGTTTAATAAATCAAGAAGCCTTTCAAAATGAGCTTTTAAAAAAATGTAAAGGGATTGAATGGTTGAATGAAACAGCAAAAGACATTAAAGAAAAAAATAAACTATCTGAGGTAATTTGTTTTTCAGGTCTCAAAATAAAGGCGAGATTAGTTATTGACGCAAGTGGTCATAAAAGTAATTTTGTAAAAAGACCAGTTCAAAATGAAATCGCTCAACAAGCTGCTTACGGAATTGTAGGTAAATTTACATCACCTCCTGTTAATAAAGAACAATTTGTTCTTATGGATTTTCGTCCAAATCATTTAAACAATGAAGAAAAGTTATCATCTCCTTCCTTTCTTTATGCAATGGATCTAGGCAATGAGACTTTTTTTGTTGAAGAAACTTCATTAGCTAGTTATCCTGCATTATCCCAGGAAAATCTTAAAAAAAGACTTTTTAAAAGACTTAATAGTAAGGGTATTGAGGTAAGTGAAATTTTTCATGAAGAGAATTGCCTTTTCCCCATGAATTTACCCCTCCCATTTAAAAAACAATTTGTACTTGGTTTCGGAGGAGCTGCAAGTATGGTTCATCCTGCATCAGGATACATGGTTGGATCTTTATTAAGAAGGGCTCCACTCCTTGCAGAAAAATTAGCAATCTTTTTAAAAGAACCTCATCTAAGTTCACTAGAGTTAGCTTCAAAAGGTTGGGAAATCCTATGGCCTTACGAATTAACACAAAGGCATAAACTTTACCAATACGGTCTAAGAAGATTGATGAGTTTTGATGAGAGTAGATTAAGAAGCTTTTTCTCAAATTTCTTTAAATTATCAACCAATGAATGGGTAGGTTTTCTTACTAATACACTTCCACTTCCAAAACTAATTTACGTGATGAGTAAAATGTTTATAAATTCACCTCTAAAAGTAAAACTTGGAATGCTTAAGTTAAATTAGTATTTTTATTTTCGCCAATCATCAATATTAATATCTGGGAAAAGGTTATCTTCTTCCTCAATATCTTCAAGAAATTTTAAATTAATATTAGAACGTTTTTTAATCATATCAACCAATTTCCAGAATCTAAACAAGTGTCTTTCTATTCTCTCTTTTGCTAGTTCGGTTGTCGTTCCAGCTCTTAGGATAAAACTCCAATCAGAGGATTCAGAGAGAAGTAATTCTCTTGCTGCCTGCTTTAAAAGTCTTGGAGATAAATCATTATTAAAATTTTTAGAGCATAAATCAATAAAAGTTGCGCCTGCTTTTGTGATTTCTGGAACGATCCATGCATTTGAATCATTAATCCAGTAATTATGGAAACCTCCTTGACCCCAACTTGATGGAGATGGATCACAAATTTGAAGACTTGGCTTTTGGAGTAAGAATTCTTTTAAGCTTGTAAGCTTAATTGAATATTTACTTGAATTCTTTAAAATATTTTCAATAAAAAAAGGTCCTTCATACCACCAATGACCAAATAACTCCGCATCAAATGGAGCTACCAATAAAGGCTTAAAGGAAGAGGATAAAGTTATTTTTTCTAATTGTTTTAATCTCGCAAGAAGATATGCGTCAGCATGTTCTAAAGCCTTTTTTTTGGCTTCATTTTCTAAGTAAAAATCCTTTTCCCCTAATGGCAATTTATTGTCAGTAATCTTATGAAACTTTAAACCCAGGGGTCTTTTGGTTGAAATACCTTTCTTTTGGAGCTCAGAAATAGGTAGTTCCCAGCCTAAATCTTTATGAAATTCCCTATAAACTTTGTCGCCAGGGAATCCATCTTTGGCAGACCAAACGGGCAAGGTTGACTCACTATCTCTTCCGAAGAATGCAACTCCTTTTTTTGAGCAGATTGGTGCGTATACACCGTACCTAGGCCTTGGTGTGGAATTTAAAATTCCATGACCATCTAATATTGCGTATCTAATACCAGAATTAAATAGTATTTCATCTAAATTTTCATAATATGCACATTCAGGTAACCAAATACCTAAAGGCTTAGTTCCAAAAATATTTTCATGACTCCTTATGGCTGTATTAATTTGACCTTTAACAGTTTCAGGATTCTCCCTGAGAATTGGCAAATACCCATGTGTAGCTGCACAAGTAAGAATATCCAAATTTCCAGAGTTATTCAAAACTCTAAACTTCTCAATTAAATTTCCAGAACATTTTTCCCAATATATGTTTGTTTCATTAAGATTTTTCAATAAAAATGCAGAGAAATTTTTTTCTTCATGTGGCAGTTCATTTAAAAAATCAATCCTTGTTTTAATCCAGCTAGGGAAAGTTTCTTGAATTTGTTTATTATCTAGAAGTGATAATAAGGTTGGAGACAAACTAATGGTAAGTTTTGTATTTAAAGGATTTTCATTTTTAGAAGTTTCTATTGATTGAAGTAATGGTATATAACATTCCAATATGGCCTGAAATAACCAGTCCTCTTCTAATGAATTTTTTTCATTTTTTCTGACATAAGGAAGATGAGCATGTAGAACTATCGCTAACTGGCCTAAAATATTTTTTTGGTATTGCCCATTCATACTTCTTGCTAATTTAAGACTGAAATTATATAAAAATCAAAATTAACCTTTTATAAAAGTAGACTTTAATCTTAAAAGAATACTTTATATTTAAAGTTTTTTATTTTTTTTTTCAGAATTTTAACCAATATTATTAAGTAATAAGCATGCAGTGAGTTTTATTGTTGAATAAAATCTAGTCAATTTTTTTTTATTAGCTTAATATAAGATTATTGATTCCTACTTAATGTCCAAAGATCCTGGAAGAATATTGATCTTTGATACAACTCTTCGAGATGGAGAGCAATCTCCTGGTGCCAGTCTCAATCTTGAAGAGAAGCTTGCTATCGCTCATCAATTAGCGAGACTAGGGGTAGATGTTATTGAGGCAGGATTCCCTTTTGCAAGTCCTGGAGATTTTAAAGCTGTTAATAAAATTGCTGATGCTGTAGGGAAAGAAAATGGTCCAATAATATGCGGTTTAGCTAGAGCTTCCAAAGGTGATATAAAATCATGTTATGAAGCAGTAAGTCCAGCCCCTAAGAAAAGAATACATACTTTTATTGCAACAAGTGATATTCACCTTAAACATAAACTTAAAAAATCCAGAAAAGATGTTTTGCAAATTGTTCCGGAAATGGTTAATTATGCAAAATCATTGGTAGATGATATTGAGTTTTCTTGTGAAGATGCCTCTAGGAGTGATCCTGATTTTTTATATGAAGTAATTCAACTAGCAATTTCTGCAGGGGCCACAACAATAAATATCCCTGATACTGTTGGATTTACAACTCCTAGTGAATTTGGTAAATTAATTGCCGATATAAATAAAAATGTTCCAAATATTGATGAGGCAGTAATCTCGGTTCATGGTCATAATGATTTAGGTTTAGCAGTTGCCAATTTTCTTGAGGCAGTAAAAAATGGAGCAAGACAACTAGAATGTACGATTAATGGAATTGGTGAAAGAGCCGGGAATGCCTCTTTAGAGGAATTAGTAATGGCATTACATGTTAGGAAAAGCTTTTTTAATAGTTTTTTCAATAGGAATCCAGATTCACCTACTCCTCTCACAGCCATAAGAACAGAAGAAATAACAAAAACCTCTAGGCTTGTTTCCAACCTCACTGGAATGACTGTTCAACCTAATAAAGCAATTGTGGGAGCTAACGCTTTTGCACATGAGTCGGGCATTCATCAGGATGGGGTCTTAAAAAATAGGTTAACTTATGAAATTATTGATGCAAAAACTGTTGGTTTGAGTGACAACAAAATATCATTGGGAAAACTTAGTGGAAGAAGTGCTGTAAGAGCAAGATTAGAAGAGATGGGGTATGATTTGAGCAGGGAAGACTTAAATGATGCTTTCGCACGTTTTAAGGATTTAGCTGATAGGAAAAGAGAAATTACTGATAGAGATTTAGAAGCAATTGTAAGTGAACAAGTACAGCTTCCAGAAGCAAAATTTCAATTAAGTCTTGTACAAGTAAGTTGTGGCAATGCATCTAAACCTACAGCCACCATCACGCTTTTAAACACGGAAGATCATACTGAGAATACTTCTGTATCAATAGGTACTGGACCTGTTGATGCTGTGTGCGAGGCTTTAAATAAATTAGCTAAAGTTCCTAATGAATTAATTGAATTTTCTGTAAAGTCGGTAACTGAAGGTATTGATGCTTTGGGCGAAGTAACAATAAGAATAAGAAGGAATAACAAGATATATTCTGGCCACTCTGCTGACACGGATGTTGTAGTTGCTGCGGCTAATGCTTATGTTAATGCTTTAAATAGGCTTATATTTTCTGAGAAAAAAAATTCAATTCACCCACAATTTGATACTTTAGAAAACTCCGAGAAAACATCCCTATCTAATCCCGCAAATTGAATAATTTCTTAGGATTATTAAGTAGAACTAAAAATAGCCTCTTAATACTGTAGATTTAATAAATAGTTAAAGTAGTAAATAATGAGAGAAAGGCTACTAGGATATTGGGCACTTTCGTGGGTTGGATTGATCAGCAATATAATTGCACTTCCGATAATCGCATTAATAATAAGTTATGGACCTCCACTAAAAGTCGCAAATATAACTCTTGCTATAAGTCTCGGATGGCCTGCTGCGATCGTTGGAATAGTTTCTTCAGCAGCTCTTCTTGCAGAGAGAAAATGGGGAGTAACTTTAACTCTAGTATCTCTATCAATGGTAATTTCTGGTACGGGCCCTTATTCAGTAGTGAGGCTCATAACTCTTCAAGACATTTTTGGTATTGGTGGGTTTACTCTTTTAATAACATTATTGAGTACGTTAGCTCTTCTATATTGGTGTAATCCAAAACATCGAAGAAGTATTAGGCTATAAATTAAAAATTAAGAAAAAGTATTATTATTAGTAGTTGGATATTGAATTCTTCTATGTCTAATTCTTTTCCATACATTTAAGAATGCCCTTTTTATTAAAAAAATTTCTCCCTTAGATAAATTACTATGATCTAATTGACCATCTTTTTGTCTAGAAAAAATAATTTTAGATATTATTTCTAAAGCTTCGCTATCAGATGCACTAATATCCATAGCTCTTAATGCTGCTTCACATCCATCAGCTAGCATTAAAATAGCTGTTTCTTTTGACTGAGGAACAGGACCATTGTATCTAAAATCATTTTCATTAATCTTCATATTTTTTTCTTTAGCCTTATGAAAAAAATAACCCATTTTAAGAGTACCTTGATGTTCTGGAATAAAATTAACTATTGGTTTTGGTAGTCTATTTTTTCTTGCATACCTTAAACCTTCATCAACATGTGCCTGTAATACCTCTGCACTTCTTAAAGGATCATCTATTTCATCATGTGGATTATTTGCACCATCTTGATTTTCAATAAACCAATTAGGGGCATGTAATTTACCAACATCATGATATAGTGCTCCAGTTTTAACTAGATCAACATCACCACCAATCATTCTTGTTGCTTCTTCTGCTAAACCACATATAAGTAAGGTATGTTCAAAAGTACCAGGAGCTTCTATAGACAATCTTCTTATGAGAGGTTTCTCTTTATCAGCCAATTCTAGTAATCTAGCTTTAGTTAATAGTCCAAATATTGACTCAAAAATTGGAATAAATAAAATAGTAAAAAGCATTACTATTGCCAATAACAAAGAATCTGAAAATATTTCGCCATTTGCAAAAACAAATTCTTGCTTTTCAATAAGAGATATTTTATCTTCACCTATTAATATCCATTGACTAAAGAATGATCCTATGGGAAGAAAAATTGATAGTTGAAGTAACTGTGCTCTACTTCTTATTCTTCCTCCAAGTACTGATACTACAGAAGCGCAAACTAATAAAATAAAAAATAAATTATTATTAATAGCAACTTGTGGTTCAGGCCAAATAAAACTTGCTATTGATACCCAAGTTAAAGCCGTTATGCTTCCCAATCCTTGAGATATTATTAATGCTGGTGGAATTATCAAAGATAATGGACTTATGGTTGAAACTAAGACTAATTTTGCAGCTTGCACTGCCAAAAGAAGAGTAATGACTAAGATGATCTGTATTGAAGAAATTGTAGGATTCTCTTTTTTAGAAACTAATATCAAAATCCAGGAGCTAATAAGTGCTTCAGTAAATGTCAAAAGCCAAGAAAAAATATCTGAGATACTTAGAGGAGAAATAAGAAGTAATTTATAAGAAGAAATTATTGAAATTAAAATGCATATTAAAAAAATTATGAGATTATCAATCTTTGAAATTCTTGTTGGATTCTTAAGTGGAACTTGACTCCTTTTCCACAGATAAAACAATTTTCTTACGGACGTTGTAATGTTTTGCACAGATTATAAATAATCTATTTGAATAGTTTTAAAATTATAGGCATGCTAGATATAAAAAGAAGAATTTTTTCAAAATGTCATTAAAATTAGACGGTAAAAAATTATCTCTTGAAATTGAGGAAAGATTGAATAACTATATTTCTGGTAATAAAAAAAATGCAAAAAGAGCTCCTGGTTTAGCAGTTATAAGAATAGGTGAAGATCCCGCGAGTGGTGTTTATGTAAACAATAAGGAAAAAGCATGTTCAAGGGTTGGGATAAAGAGCTTCATTTTTCATCTTAAAGATAATGTAGATCAAAAAGAGGTTGAACAATTGATAAAAAAACTAAACTTTGATAAGGATATTGATGGAATGTTGCTTCAACTCCCCATCCCAGAGAAGTTTGATGAGCAACGACTAATAAGTTATATCAATCCAAGCAAAGATGTAGATGGGTTAAATGAGATAAACATCGGCAAATTAGTGAAAAATGAGCCTGCGATGAGATCATGCACACCAGCAGGAATTATTAATTTATTAAGATCCCATAATATTACAATTGAAGGTAAGAAAATTGTTGTCATCGGAAGAAGTTTGCTTGTTGGGAAACCCCTATCGCTTATGTTGTTGAATCTAAATGGCACGGTAACAATGACTCATTCAAAAACTTCAAATTTGAATAAAGTTTGTAAGGAAGCCGACATTCTTATTGCGGCTGCAGGAAAACCTAATCTTGTAGATTCGAGTTTTGTGAAAGAAGGAGCAGTAATTATTGATGTTGGAATACATAGATTAAAAAGTTCCGATAAAAATCAAACCAGATTATGTGGCGATGTATTATTAGAAGATGTCATTTCTAAAGTATTTGCTTACACACCTGTACCAGGAGGTGTTGGGCCAATGACAGTAACAATGTTACTTGTAAATACTATTTTTAGCTGGCAAAAACAATTTGGTTTATCATCAACTCTTAATGACCTTTTGCCATAAACTCCACGATGAAAAAATTTTTTACTAAAGGGATAAAATGACTGAAGTTATAAATAGTATTTCTGATTTTGAAAAATATCTTAAAAGCACGAAAAAGTTAGTAGAAGAAGCACTTGATTTCTCTCTAGGTCCTGAAAATCCAGAAATACTTAGGGAATCAATGAGATATTCCCTTTTAGCAGGAGGGAAAAGAATACGTCCAATTTTATGTTTAGCATCTTGCTCACTAGCTGGTGGAGAACCCTCTCTTGCTGTTCCAACTGCAGTAGCAATAGAAATGATCCATACAATGTCCTTGATTCATGATGATCTGCCCGCTATGGATAACGATGACTTGAGGAGAGGTAGGCCGACAAATCATAAAGTATATGGAGATGCAATAGCTATTCTTGCAGGTGATGCTTTATTAACCAGGGCCTTTGAAATGGTCTCTTTAAGAAGCCCTGGAGTCGATCCAAATAGATTATTGAATGTAGTAGGCGAATTATCACTAGTTGCTGGTGCACCAGGCCTAGTCGGGGGACAAGTTGTTGATTTGGAATGCGAAGGCAAAGAAGTTGACCTTGAAACTCTCGAATATATTCATCTTCATAAGACTGGAGCTTTATTAAAGGCTTGCGTAAGAACAGGCGCGATGATAGCAGGCGCTAACGAAAAATTATTACAAGCCCTAACAACATACGCAGAGGGAATTGGTTTAGCCTTCCAAATAATAGATGATATTCTTGATTTAACTTCCAGCAGTGAAAAGCTTGGTAAAACTGCAGGGAAAGATCTTTTAGCTGACAAGACTACTTACCCTAAACTACTTGGAATGGAGGAGTCAAAGAAAAGAGCGTTTGATTTAGTTGAAAAAGCAAAAAAAGCAATTGAACCTTGGGGTGTAGATGCAAAGTATTTAATATCCTTAGCCGACTTTATTACAAATAGAGACAGTTAATAAAAATTTATGTCTGAGTTTTTTTCCTTTTTTAATAATTCAGTACTTTTCTGGAGTTTATTATCCTGTTTAGTAGCTCAATTTTTCAAAATTTTATTCAATTTTTTTTCAACTGGCGAGATAAGATTTGGAATTATGCTCGAGACAGGTGGTATGCCTTCGAGTCATTCCGCCTTAATAACTGGTGCTGCATCTGGTATAGGTTATGAATTAGGATTTGATAGCTCAATATTCGCATTATCAGTTGCTGTAGCACTAATAGTTATGTATGACGCTAGTGGTGTTCGAAAATCAGCTGGGATTCAAGCTGCAGAAATCAATAAACTATCAAAGAAACTAGACCCTCAATCAGAATTACTTTTAAAAGAAACCCTGGGCCACACAAAAACTGAGGTCATGGTGGGAAGTTTTTTAGGGCCATTAATCACTTTGCCTGGAATGTTTTTTTTAGGTTCTCCTCTCAAAATATTTGATTTTATAGTTAACTAGCAATCCTTTGAAAAGCTAATTTGGGTAGCATCTATGAAATTTTTTGCGACTTCACGAGAACTTGGCATATGTAAGTGAATCCAACTTGCATGTAATTTTTCATCAAAAAAACCTTCATTTTTGTATTTAGTTTTCCAAGATTTAATTTTCCAAGGAGAAGGCAGTTTCTTCTTATACTCAGCTTTTCTTAAATCAAGTTCAGATAAATTGTTTTCAATTTCCCAATAATGAAATTCATGTCCTCTAATTAATTGATTTTGTTTAATGATCGGAGTATCTTTTAAACCCTCAATGTATCGATAACCTACTGAGAGTTTACTTTTTTTGGATCTAAAAGGTAGGATGCCACTCATTTTATGATTATTGCCATTTTCATCTTTTATAAAGTCTCCTAAAATCATCATCCCTCCACACTCTGCATATATAAATCCATTTTTGCGGAATTTCCTTAACGAATTTAAGCTTTTTATGGAGTTACTTATATGATCAGCATATTTTTCAGGGAACCCCCCAGGAATAATTAAAGAAGAAGCCTCATTAGGTATTTCTTCATCATCATAAATACTCCATGAAATCAATGGTATGCCAATTTCAGCCAAAAACTCTCTAGTTTCAGGGTATTGAAAATGAAATATTTTATCTTCTGCAATCGCAATAGGTTTACCTCTGTCTATTTTAAAATCTGCAAAACTGACAGAATTAAATATTTTCTTTTGAGGAGATTTCAGAAATTTAATAAGAGAAAACACATCAAGATTTTGTTCGGCAAAATTTGCAAAATATTCAACATCAATTTCTTTACTATTGTCCAATGGAGATACCAAACCTAAATTAGCTTTATTTAAAGTTATTTTTGAATCAGATGGTAAAAAACCGAGAATTTCGATGTCTTCATTTTTAAACACTTCTTTGATTAATTTTTTATGTCTATCTGAATTAACGTTATTAAATATAATTCCAGATATTAACAACTCACTATCGAAATTTTTAAAACCTCGAACAGTAGCCAAAAGAGAAGCTACTTGACCTCTCGCATTAACAATAAAAATTACTGGGGTATTGAGAAGTTTAGATATATCTGCTGTGCTGGAATAGGTCGTCGACCCTAATCCATCAAATAGGCCCATTGCTCCTTCAATTAATGAGAATTCATATTTCAAAGAATGTTTTAAAAAACTTTCTTGAACCCAATCCTCACCACTTAAAAAAATATCTAAATTCCTACAAATAGGTTGGCCAATTGAACTAAGTTGTTGTTGATCAAGATAATCTGGGCCAACCTTGAAAGTTTGTACCTTTATACCTTTTGAAAACGCCCAACAAGATATCAAAAGCGATAATGTAGTTTTGCCACTATCAGTTGAAGGAGAAGATATTACACAAGGCATTTATTAGTTTGTAAAACCATTAAATATTTGAAGAGCTATTTTAATAGAATTTTCAAAAAGAGGACTAGTATTACCTCTACTACTTCCCAATAATTTACTTACATCATACTCTGATGAAAAAAAAGAATTTGGAACAACTTGTTCTATTAATTCCATATTAGCCATTCCCCCTGCTTCAAGTCTCATACATTCCACTGATTCACAGCCAAGTATTACACAAGTATTATTTTTTTGAACCTCACTAATTTTTGAAATCAACCTCAATCCAATTACTTGTCCTAAATGAATACTTGGATTCCCTAAAGATAAGGGATTAATTGATGTAGAAATTATTTCGCCATTAATTCTTTCAAACTCTATTTTTGTTGATTCTGTATCCCTATCAACTCTTAGAAAAGACCAACCAAGTTTATCGCTAATCCATGAGATCAAAAACAAAGCTTGAATAATATGATCTCCTGCGATATCAATATCAATATCAGTAATATGATCTAAAATTGGTCTTCTCGAAGGCGGATCAAAAATCATTGCTAATGATTCTCTCCAATTTTTTAACCTAACCCAATTCAAATCATTAATAGCTTTATTTGAATTATTTAATTGATCTAAAACTTTTAAACATCTCTTAGGCGATCCAAGAGCAGAATCAATTATTAACCTTAGTCCATAATTAGCAAAAGATTCGAAGATTTCAGGCGATTCATCCAAGCTTCCGTTCCACCACAACCATGAAGGTAATTCATGAATAAATAATTCATCAATTATTTTTAATCCTTTATTGGATATTGAGGCTGAGTCCCCCCTAATAACAACTAAATCCCCACATATAGGTTGAATAGCTGGAGTATCACTTAATGGACAGTAAGCTGATACAAAAGTTTTGATATCTGAATTTTTATTTATCGTTGGCGCTAGAGTTATTAATCTTCTTGGATTCAATGTACTTATTGATGATTCAAAAAATTGTCCTCTAAAGTCTTCAATGTCTTTATTAGATAAATTTTCCTTCAACAAATTCAATAATTCTTCACTATTAAGGGAAGTATTGATAGGAAGTCCTTGATCTAATATAAAATTTTTTGCAACTTCAATTATCTCTGTACTTAAATTTCCAGTAATTGGTCCATTTACTAATCCTTTTTGAACCAAACATTGTTCAAGCCAAGCAGGCTGCCAGACCATTAATGTAAATGTATTAGCTCCAGTATTATCTTTATCTTCTGAAATCCATAATTTATTAAGGTAATTAGAAATTTCCTGATAAGGAAGCTCTAATGGGGTTTGGAGTGTTAGTTGAGGTTTCATTTTAGGGTCTACGCCAGAAAATATTATCTTTTGAAAGTAATTGATCAGACTCAGGAGGTCCCCACGTCATAGATTCATAGTTATAAATAGGCAACTTCCAAGGAGAATTATCCATCAATTCTATTAATGGCGTATAAAGTTTCCAGGCTGCCTCTACTTCATCACTTCGAGTAAATAGGGTTGGGTCAGAAAGCATTGCATCAGCTAATAATCTTACATAGCCTTCATCTGAGGGTTCTCCAAATGATTCGTCATAAGAAAATTCCATCTCAACAGGTCTTGATTTCATTCCAGACCCTGGAGATTTTACCTCAAATTTGAAAGTAGCACCTTCATTTGGCTGAATTCTAAGGATAAGTTGATTTGGGGCAGGATTTATTATTGTTGATTCAAATAAATGAACAGGAACATCTTTAAAAGTCAAGACTATTTCTCCAAGTCTTTTGGGTAGTCTTTTCCCAGTTCTCAAATAAAAAGGAACGCCTTGCCAACGCCAGTTATCAACGAAAACTTTTGCCGCAATATAAGTTTCTGTTGTGCTATTACAATTAACGCCCTCTTCCTGCCTATATCCTTTGAGTCGATTTGAAATATTTCCTCCCTCTCCATATTGACCTCTTATGCAACAATTCCAAGGTTTATTTTCGTCTGCAAGTTTTGAAGCTTGAAGAACCTTAGCTTTTTCATTTCTTATTGCTTCTGGTTCAAACTTTCCAGGAGGTTCCATAGCAGTAACAGCAAGCATTTGAGTCATATGATTTTGAAGCATATCCCTTAAAGCACCAGAGCTTTCGTAATAACCTGCTCTATCTTCAACACCCACTGTTTCAGATGAAGTAATTTGAACACTTGATATATAATTTCTGTTCCAGATGGGTTCAAAAATAGTGTTAGCAAACCTCAAAACAAGAATATTTTGAACTGTCTCTTTACCTAAGTAATGATCAATCCTATAAATCTGACTTTCTTCAGCACAACTTTGAACGATTTTATTCAATTTCTTTGCACTTGAATAATCTCTTCCAAAAGGTTTTTCAATCACTAAACGACTTTTCTTAGGATCATTTAAAAGGCCAGCTGCTTTTAGAGCTTTACATCCACTTGCATAGAAATTCGGAGATACTGATAAATAAAATGTTCTATTCCCATGAGTAGCTTGTGTTTTATCAATTTCATTTAATCTTTTAGAAAGCCTTACGACATGATCACTTTGTTGTAAGTCAACTGGCTCATAGAAAAGATAATTAGAAAATTGTTCCCACTCACTTTCTTTACCAGATATTTGATTGGAAAGCTTTACTTTCATCTTTTCTCTAAACTCATTATCAGACCAAGTTCTTCGAGCACAACCAACTATTCCAAATTCACTAGGAATTCTTCTTTGCAAAAAGAGTTCAAATAAGGCTGGTATTAATTTTCTATGAGTAAGGTCTCCACTAGCACCAAATATTACTAAGCATTGTGGAGAAATGACTCTTTCCTGCCGTAAACCTAGTCTTAGAGGATTACTTAAAGTTGAAGTCATATTTTTAGTATTCTTTTTTTAAAATCCTCTTTTTTTCTTAAATTAGCTACAAATTGTGTCTAAACCAAAAAGTATTTAGTTGGTGAAACTTTAATTTAAATATCAAACATTTAGTAAGTTTCTACGTGCCATCTTCCTGCTTTTTTTAATTGAGGTCTTAATTCTGACCAGTTCAAGCCTTTTTCTTCAGCCGCCTTTGTCATAGCTTCATCTATTCCTGGTTCCATGCCCTTTAATCCACAAAGATAAATATGTGTCTTCTCATCTTCAATCATATTGAAAAGCTCGTTTGCTGATTCTAAAACTCTGTCTTGAATATACATTCTTCCACCTTTTGTATTTTGCTGCTCACGACTAATAGCTTTTGTATATTTAAAATTATCTGGATAATCAACAAGATATCTCTGTAAATCTTCCTCATATAACAAATTAGCTGATTTAGGGGCACCCATAAATAGCCAAGCTTTCCCTTTAAAGTTCCAATTATTTTTTTCTTTTTCTGTTGCTTCGAACATTCTTCTTAAATAAGCTCTCATAGGAGCTATTCCAGTACCAGTTGCCAACATAACTATGTTCGCATCCTCTTCATCCGGGAGAAGCATCTCCTTGCCTACAGGACCTGTTATTTTTACTTTATCTCCAGGCTTAATATCGCATAAGTAAGTAGAACATACACCATTTATTGTTTCTCCATCTTTTTCATACTGAAGCTGTCTAACACAGAGAGAAACTGTATTACCATTAAAATTATCTCCATGTCTTGTGCTTGCTATAGAGTAAAGTCTCAATTTATGGGGTTTACCATTAGAATCTTCTCCTGCAGGCAAGATACCTATACTTTGACCTTCAACATAATTTAAGAATGGATCACTATCTTTAAGATCAAAAGTTATGTGATTAACTCTACCAATTGCACCTTCCTTAAGAAGACTGTAGTTTTCAATTACAGTACCTTCATAGGGAGTCTTAGGCCTATAAATATTAACTGGTACATCTGCATGTTTTTTCTTTACCACTTTTGGTTCTTCAGTCTTAGGGGCTTCAGTTTTTGGAGGTTCTACATTTGAAGATTCTGCTTTCGAAACTTCAACTTTTTTTGGTTCCACTACTTTTGACTCAGGTTTTTTAGTTTTTGATTCTTCAACAAATTTTAAAGCTCTCTTATTGAAAGTCGTGAGTATAAAATAAAAAACAGCTATTACTACTGGTATATGAGCTAATCCGCCTGCGATTACTTTTGCTTGTGAGTACATTTTTAAGATTTCTTTTATAAAAGATTATCAATTTGTAGTTTAATTTGTAGTGATTTTACAAAAATGGTTACGTTTTGAGATCGGAATAAATAAACAAAATTATTTTTATTTTTCAATATTTGTTGTTTTAAACAGTATAGTTACACAGAAATAATTTTTTATCGAATTAAAAAATTCATTTATGAATAATCCTCAAGAATCAGTAGATCATTTTAAAACCAATGACTACAGGACAATTGAGCAAACGATGGAAAAGTTTTCTAACGGAACTAGACGACTTGCAGCACAACTAACTACTTCTGCTAGTTTAGATTCGTTGTGGAATGTTTTAACAGATTATGATCGGTTAAATCTCTTTATACCAAATCTACTATCAAGCAAAAAAATATATCAAAATAAAAATAATGTCCACCTTAAGCAAGTTGGTGCTCAAGATTTCCTTGGAATGAAATTTTCAGCAGAAGTAACCATCGATCTATTTGAAGATAAGGAGCATGGCCTTTTAAAATTCAATTTAATAAAAGGAGATTTCAGAAAATTTGAAGGAAGTTGGAAAATTCAAAATATTAAAAATACCCCAAAAAATTCATTAATATACGACCTTACTGTTCAAGGTTGTCAATGGATGCCTATAGGTATGATAGAAAAAAGACTAAAAAAGGATCTTTCGGAGAATCTGCTTGCAGTAGATAGGCAAGCAAAATTATCAAAAGATTAGTTTAAGTTTTAAATAATAGCCCCAAGGGGATTCGAACCCCTGTCGCCTCCGTGAAAGGGAGGTGTCCTAGGCCTCTAGACGATGGGGCCAGGTAAATAGCATATCAGCTTATTAAAAATTAAGAGTAAGGCTAGCCTTTCGTCAAGTATTGTTGCTCTTTGTTTTGTCCTTGCCACACAGGAACAGTAAAATGGAAGCAAGAACCTTCACCAATTTCAGATACAACCCATATTCTTCCTCCATGAACTTGTACTATTCTTCTACAAACAGATAACCCGATTCCAAATCCTGAAGTTCCTTCAGAAGTCTGTGGGAGTCTAACTCTGTCGAGAAAAATTCTTTTTTGTTCACTCAAAGGAACACCTGCACCTTTGTCACAAATTGTTATCTCTACCCATTGATTTGTCTTGTGCATCATAGTAATTTTTATAGATCCAGAGTCTTTTGAAAATTTAATAGCATTCTCAATTAAATTTAAAAATACTTGTCTCATCCTTCTTTGATCTGCGAAGACATTTGGCAGATCAGATGGAATATCAGTATCAATTTCAATATTCCTTAATCTCCAAAATTTTTCTAATTCAAGTATTACTTCAGCACTAATATTACCTAAGTCAATCTTCTGAGGATTAAATAATGCTTCCCATTTTGTTGTTCCCACTTCTAAAAGATCCTGGGATAAAAGTTCTATTTCTTCTAGACGTCTTTTAATTACCTCTTGTAGTTTTGAAATATCTATTTGTCCAAGTTTTTGACTTTGAACAGCCAAAGTAGCAGCAGTTAAAGGAGTTCTTAATTCATGCGCAACCATTCTTAATAATCTTTCCTGAGATTCAATCCTTTTTGTTAATGTTTCATTCTCTTGTCTTAAAACAAGAAGTTCGTCTTCTAAAAGAAATTCTTTTTGAGTTCTTATTGTATCTATTTTGGATGGTTGCAAATTAATCCCTAGATTTTTTGTTAAGCCTTCCTGTGTCCACCTTGGTAACCATTTCTGCAACTGAGAGAAAATATTACTTCCAGCAAATATCTGCTTTGGAGCTGGGGAAATTTTAATAAGTGCGGGAATAGCAACTAATCTGTGTAGTTCAAGTAATTCCGGCTGTTCAGTTGGCTCAGAGATCTGAAGAGATATCTCAAATTCACAATCATCTGATTCTAAATAAGCTATGAGCGACTTAATATCACCACTAGAAAGTTGATTTCTAGCTGCAACTAGTATTAGTTTTAACTCTTTTTTATCATTCAAATGATTTGCCCTGAAGTGTTGAAAAGCTGTTAATCCTTATGAACACCTTAAGATATTTATACTTATTCTACAAATAAGCTATTAAATAGATGAGTCTTATTTATAAATGGTTGTTATTAATCAAAAGAAAAATTTAAATTTTGGCGAAAACAACTCTCCAGAAATTAGTTTAAATAGCAATTTAAAAAGATGGTTTTCAAGAAATATAGGATTGTGGAAATCTAATAGAACATATTTTCTTGATGAAACACAAAAAACTTATAATTTATGTATGAACATAAATATAGAAGCTGTTGAGAATAAAAAGGAATGGGAGTCACACTATAAATTCACCTGGTATCCAGAAAAAAAATACAATTTCTTTGAAGAAAATCCCCAATATAAAGAGAGAGGAGAAATGAGTGCATTCTTAAAGGGGCACCAGCTTATGAGAGAAAATTTTTATTTAAGTGATAATGAGGGGATTTCAAATATTAAGCAAGTGGATGAACACGAAATGATTTTTGAATCCTCTTATAAAGATTGGTATATACTAGAGCATACAAGATTAGTTGATTCAGATAATTATAGATTTAGGGTTATATATTCATGGAACAAAAATAAGCTGAAAATAGTAGAGAATCACCACGAGATAAAAATTATTAAATAAGTGCTATTTAGCTATAAACATTAAAATCATAAATGTTATCTTGTAGTAAATATTATTATTTAATGAGTATTAATTATTTAAAAAGAATTTCTAAATTGCTTGGTATAGGCCTTTTCATATCTTTCTCGCTTTTTGAGATTAATACAGTAAATAATCAAATTAAAGCTGAAAAAAAATTAGTCGCTGCCTCTGAAAAAGATCTTTTCCTTTATAGACAAATGGGAGCTTCTTACCTTTGTATCGCTTCAAAAGCTGACGTAGATTTTAACAAAGGTTTAGGAATTGCTAGTGCTACTTTTGCAAATGTCATTACTGGTAAGCATGGTGGAGCTATTAAGGAATTAGGGAATGAAAAACTTGACCAAAAAAAATTATATAACGCAGGCACATTTCAAATTGTTGGAAGTGCTCTTGATATTTGTCCTGAAAGTATTCCTAAGAATATAAAAAATGATTATGAAAAAAGGTTAAAGCAACTTGTAAAAGGAAGCAAGAAATAATTTTATTGATTACCTGAACATTGAACTTACAGAACTTTCTTCATGTATTCTCCAAATAGCTTCACCAAGCATATTTGCGACAGAAAGGACTTTTAATTGAGGGAAATTATTTTTAACAAGAGTTGGGATGCTGTTGGTAACAATAACTTGCTCGAATAAATCCTTGGTACTTAATCTTTCATAAGAAGGAGGAGAAAACACAGCATGTGAAGCACATGCGAAAATCCTATTAGCTCCCTCTTTTTTTAATAGATGAGCTCCAGAACAAATTGTCCCACCAGTATCTATCATATCGTCGATGAGAATAGCTGTTTTACCTTTAACTTCACCAATAACTGTTAAACTCTCAGCTATATTATGAGCTGATCTCCTTTTATCAATTATAGCCAACGGAGCATCTTTCATTAATTTTGCAAATGCTCTTGCTCTCGCTACCCCACCTACATCAGGAGAGACAACTACAACTTCATTTAAATTTAAAGTATCTAAATAATCAATTAATACAGGTGAACCGTAAATATGATCGCAAGGTATATCAAAATAACCTTGTATTTGAGCAGAATGTAAATCCATAGCGAGAACTCTATCTACTCCTGATTTCTCAAGTAAGTTAGCTGTCAGTTTTGCAGTAATAGATTCTCTTCCTGAAGTCTTTCTATCTGCCCTTGCATATCCAAAATAAGGGATTACAGCAGTTATTTGCCTAGCAGATGCCCTTTTGCAAGCATCAACCATAATCATAAGTTCAATTAAACTATCGTTTACGGGAGCACATGTAGGCTGTATGAGAAATACATCACAACCTCTAATAGATTGCTGGATCTGAACATAAAGTTCTCCATCAGCAAATTTTTTGGATATTAAAGGTACATTTTCTATCCCTAAATATGATGCAATTTCTTCGGATAATTTAGGATTTGATGTTCCGCTAACTAGCCTTAATCTACTATTAGATAGATTAAATTTAGATTCTTTATTTTGCACTGCCGTGATAAAACTTGTCACGAAACTAGCACCTAATTAAATATATTATTATCGTAGTCGTTTATCGGAATTTAGCAAAAGAAAAATTACTAGATCCTTTCAAAAGTCACATCTCTTAAGCAAAATATAGAATAATGCGGATTAACAAACGAATTTCTTATTTAGACTAAAAACTCTAGGCAAGTCATTTGTCAATTAAAAAAAATTTGTATATCGTTGAATTTAGAGGCACAAAAGCTTTTAACTGCAGAGGATTTTCATATTAACAACCCATGCAAATAGAAAAAGTTCTTCCAAAAAAATCATTAGGCATACTTATGCATCCTTCATGTATACCCGGAGGAACAGTCTGTGGAACTTTTGGAAGAGGAGCTAAAGAGTGGATAAAAAAGCTTCATAAGTATGGTATTGAATATTGGCAATTTTTACCTCTAACACCTACTGACTCTACGGGGTCACCTTATAGTTCACCCTCTAGTTTTGCGCTGAACCCATGGTTTTTGGACATAGATGATTTAGTCGAGAAAGGTTTTATCTTCATTTCAAACAAAGATGAATTAGGACCTATAAATCAAAACAAGAATCATTTTGATTTTGATGTTGCTGATATTTCAACAAAAAAAATAGGTCGCCACCTTCTGCAGAGTTGGAACTCCCAGCCTGAAGAGCGAAAACTTGATTTTTATAAATGGACTAATATGAACTCTTGGGTTGAAGATTATGCAACATTTGTTGTGATAAGGGAGGAATTTAATATGTTGCCTTGGTGGCGATGGCCGCAAGAATTCAAAGTAAAAAATGACAAGTTTTTAAAATCATGGATCAAAAAGAAAAGTAAAGAGATACTAATTAAAAAACTCATACAGTGGCATCTAGATAAGCAATGGAAATCCATTAAAAATTTTGCAAAATTAAATAAAGTTAAGCTGATAGGAGATTTGCCCTTTTATGTTTCTAGGGACAGTGCCGACGTATGGAGCAATAAATCATTATTTTCAATTCTTAAAAATGGAGATTTAATCTTTCAAAGCGGCGTGCCACCTGATTATTTTTCATCAACAGGACAATTATGGGGGACCCCAACTTATTATTGGTCAAAACATAAAAGAACTAATTTCGATTGGTGGAGAAAAAGATTTAAAAGGCAATTTGAACTAGTAGATCTTTTGAGATTAGATCATTTTAGGGGTTTAGCGGGATACTGGAGAGTTAATGGCAATTCTGATTCGGCAATTCACGGCAAATGGATAAATTCTCCAGGTAGAAATCTACTGAATAATCTAAAAAAAGATTTAGGGGCTTACTATCTACCAATTATCGCTGAGGATCTAGGAGTAATAACACCAGATGTAGACAAATTAAGGAAGAATTTTGAACTTCCTGGCATGAAAATTTTACAATTTGCCTTTGATGGCAATGAGGATAACCCTTATTTACCTAAGAATATTGATGGAGAAAATTGGGTTGTTTATACAGGGACCCATGACAACTCTACTTCTATTTCATGGTGGGAATGTTTAGACAATGACTCAAAAACAAGAATATTAGATGAATATAATTTTTCAGAGAACCCTTCTTGGGGGCTAATAGAAATTGGAATGGCTTCAAACGCTAATTTATTTATCGTTCCAATACAAGATGTATTATCTCTAGATGACTCCAGTAGATTAAATAGACCTGGTACTACAAAAAATAACTGGAAATGGAAGTTAAATAAACCTTTAGAAGAAATTGAAGACGATATTAAAATATTTAGTGAGCTAGGAAAAAATTTTGGGAGAACATTAAAATAAGGCTAATTTAAGATTATTTGTCAATGATTTTATTTTCAATATTTTGAACCTCAATAATATTTACATTTAAAATAAAGTATCTTTTCAGAATAAATATTGTTAAAACCAATATAAAAAAATACAAAAGACTACCTTGCCAAGTATTAATAAGATCGAATTTGTTAATAAGAAAATCATTGTTTTCTTTCTTGGAAGTTTCTCCTTCTCTAATTGCTAATTTTTCTAATGAATTTTTTTTTAATCCTAAGCATTCCTCTAATTTTATTAATATTGATCTTATAAATGGATACTTTGGTCTAGTATTTTTTTTATTATTTTCAATAGAAATTATCGTTTGTTCTGGGATTTTTGAAATACTTGCCAATTCTTGAATTGTTATATTCTTTTGGATTCTCGCTTCTTTTACTAACTTTGCGATTTCGCCATACTGATCAACTAATCCATGACTTACTTCATTCATAATCACAGATTGTTTTTTAAATAAAAAAAGATTTTTAAAAATATTCATTCCATCTCTCCAATTTCATTAATTATTTGACTACTCAATTTCAAAAGTAAAAGATTAACTATATTTTAATCCTTTTAAATTTATAAGTAAATTTATTAGAAGTAAATATAGTAACTAAACTGGAGAAATAATATTTTGAACTGCACTTTTGGCAATATTCAAAGGGCTAAATGTCTCTCTAATTAAACTTAAAAGTTTTTTCGCATCAGTTAATTCTAATTTATCATCTCTTATAAGGCTTAAAAGAAGATTCTTCCGGACTTCGGATCCTTTATTACTTACAATTAACTTTAAACCGGCATTTGCAACCGGTATGAGGTCTGAATTAATATTTTCAGAATCTTGAAATAATATATTTAGTAAACTTTCTACCTTCTCTACTTGAATTCGACCTTTTTTATCAAAAACAACTTCCAAAAGAATTTCTAAAATCTCCTCAGAATTATCGGTAAGTAATTTTTTAGCTATATAAGGATATGCGATTTTTAAAATTTTAAATTCAGGATCTAATCGTAGTGCTAAACCTTCTTGACTAACAACTGCTCTTATTATTAATGCAAACCTACTTGGCACTCTAAATGGATATGAATACATTAGTTTGGAGAATTTATCAGTTACATTTTTAAGATTAAAATTTCCGACTTGCGCGCCAAAAGATCCACCTAAAACTTCTTTTAATGGTTCAACAAGTTTTTGAAGATCCTGTTCTTTAGTTAAAAACCCTAATTTCTGAAAATCTTTTGCGAGAAGATAATATTCATCATTTATTATGTGAACAATAGCCTTAATAAGAGTGAGTCTATCTGAATTTGTAATTGTATCCATCATTCCAAAATCTACATAAGCTAAATTTCCATAATCTGCATTCCCCCCTTTAAGTGCAAACATATTCCCAGGGTGTGGGTCAGCATGAAAATATCCATATTCAAATAATTGTTGAAGACCACTAATTACACAAGTTTTTATAAAAGAAGAAGGTACTAAGTTATTTTCCTCCAATAAAGCCCTATCTCTTAACTTAACCCCATCAATCCAAGAGGTTGTAATAATTCTCTTTGATGAAAACTGTTCTTCGAATTTAGGGATAAAAACATTTGGGTTATCTTTGAATAAATTTGCAAACTTTAAAGCATTCTTACCCTCTTTTTCATAATCAATTTCATCAAAAAGTGCCTTACCGAATTCATCTATTATTTCTCCAATTCCGACACCAATATTTAATGGTAGGAATGGTGACAAAAAAGTTGCTAAAAACCTTAATATCACGACATCTCTTCTTATAAGAAAATATAAATTTGGTCTTTGTACTTTTACAGCTACATAAGTATTATTTTTTGTTTTTGTTTTGTAAACCTGACCTAAGCTTGCTGAGGCAATAGGATTATCAGGAAACTCATCAAATAATTCATTTGGAGACGCTCCAAGTTCCTCTTCAATAATTTTTAAAGCAATTTTGTGATCAAATGCTGGTAGATTATCCTGTAAATTGGTAAGTTCTGTCAGCCAATCTTGTCTAACAAGATCCGGTCTAGTTGAAAGTGCCTGTCCCAACTTTATAAAACATGGTCCTAAATCTGTTATTACATCAAAAAGATATTTTGAAAGATTTTTTTGAACATTTTTATTTTTACTGTTACCTTGAAAAAGTATTCTTAAAAAAAGAAAAATAAAAGTTAAAAGGATATATAAAACTCTTGGGATAAAAATCCATGGTCTTAAAATCAACCAAATCAAGTCACCTTTTGCTGAGTATTGCGAATAAGAACTTACCATTAAAGTTAAAAAATATCGAAGAAGGATTCTTAATTAGTTCATTCTATATATGTCAATAATACTTTATGAGCATTTCTTCTTTTCTAACTAAAAAATTTTTAAAGTCACTTTTCTTTCCCGCTCATAACCGAGGGGCTGCTTTACCTAAGAAATTAGTAAAATTATTAAAAAAACAGCCTGGGTATTGGGACTTACCGGAGCTACCTGAAATAGGCTCACCTCTATCCCAAAGCGGATTAATTGCCAAAACTCAAATAGAATTCTCTGAGAGATTTGGGGCGAAAGGTTGTTTTTTTGGAGTTAATGGAGCTTCTGGATTAATACAATCAGCTGTAATTGCGATGGCAAATCCTGGCGAAACTATCCTGATGCCTAGAAATGTTCATATAAGTGTTATAAAAATTTGTGCGATGCAGAACATACAGCCCATATTCTTTGACCTAGATTTTTCTTCAGAAAACGGACATTACAAACCAATCACAAAATACTGGTTAAAAAATGTATTTAAAAAAATAAATTTTAATGAGAAAAAAGTTGTAGGTGTAATTCTTGTAAGTCCCTCTTATCAAGGTTTCGCAGGAGATTTAAGGCCTTTAATAGATCTTTGTCATCAAAAAAATTTACCTGTTTTAGTTGATGAAGCCCATGGTTCTTATTTCCTTTTTTGTGAAAATCTTAACCTACCAAAATCCGCTTTAGTATCAAATGCTGATTTAGTCGTTCATTCATTGCATAAATCACTAAATGGTTTGACTCAAACTGCTGCACTTTGGTACAAAGGGGATCTAGTAAATGAGCAAAATTTAATCAAGAGTATTAATATGTTGCAAACTACTAGTCCTAGCTCCTTATTACTGTCTTCTTGTGAAGAGTCTATTAAAGATTGGCTTAATAAAAAAAGCTTATCACAATACCAAAAAAGAATTTTGGAGGCAAAAAGTATATACAAAAAATTAATCCAAAAGAATATTCCTCTCATAGAAACCCAAGACCCCTTAAAAATAGTATTGAATACATCTAAAGTCGGCATTGATGGTTTCACAGCTGATAATTTTTTTTATAAAAATGGCCTTATTGCTGAATTACCAGAAATGATGACTCTAACTTTTTGCTTAGGGTTTGCGAATCAAAAAGATTTTCTCAGTTTATTTGTAAAATTATGGAATAAATTACTATTAAATTCAAAAAAATTTGAGGCTCTTAAAGCACTCCAATCGCCCTTTAATTTAGTTCAAGAACCAGAAATCCAAATTGGAAATGCTTGGAGAAGTGAAACTCGGATTATTCCTTTTTCGCAATCATTAAATAAAATATCTGGAGATATTATTTGCCCTTATCCTCCTGGAATACCTCTGATAGTTCCTGGAGAAAAAATTGATATCGATAGATTTAATTGGATAAATAATCAAAGTTTATGGAACAAAGATCTGTTAAATTTTAATATAAGAGTCATAAAAACATAGAAATTTGATATGAGATTGAGAAGCGGATTACTTATAGGAATATTTGGTTTAATTGTTGTTTTGTTAGGGGGATGGTTTTTTACATTAGCAATAGCCTTGCTTACTTATTTAGCATTATTAGAATTCTTTAGGATGGCTGAATTTAAAGGTATAAAACCAGCTACTAAAACCACATTATTTTCATCTATCATTATTATAATTTCTACTTATCTTGAGACCATAGGTTTGATTAATGGGGAAATATCAAATTCAATTTTGCCTATCTGTTCAGTTGTAATATGCACTTGGCTACTTTTGCAACCAAAGCCTGGCACAATTTCCGACATTGCAGCTTCTATTTTTGGTTTATTTTATTTAGGTTTTTTACCTAGCTACTGGATTAAGTTAAGGGGATTAGATTCAGTGATTTTAATTTCAAATCAAGGTATTATTTCTTTTGAAAACTTATCTAGTACTACAGGTCTTCATTTAACTTTAACATCTTGTTTTTTAATTGTAGCTAGTGATATTGGTTCTTATTTCTTTGGTAAGTCATTTGGTAAAAAATCTCTTTCTCCAATATCTCCAAGCAAAACAGTAGAAGGTTTAATTGGAGGAATATCATGTTCAATTTTATTAGCGATATTTTTCGCTTTTTTACTTAATTGGGAAAATGCATTATTAGTTGGATTTTTATATGGAATTTTAATTTCTCTTATGGCATTAGTTGGAGATTTAATTGAATCAATGATGAAGAGAGATGCAAAAGTAAAAGATTCAGGAACTTTTTTACCAGGACATGGAGGCATTCTTGACAGAATAGATAGCTACATTTTTACTCCTTCTGTTTTGTATTACATTTTTATAATCATTAAGTATCTAAATTAATTATGAAATTTTTTATTCCAAAAAATAATCTTGAATAATTTTAGTAGATAATGATGGTAAATCTACATGAGGTAGATGACCACAATTTTGCAATCCGATATAATCTATTTTATCAATTTTTTTAATTTTTTTAATCTCTTTTTTCCCAAGAATGCGATCATTTTCTCCACATACTGCTTTTATTGGGATATTTTGAATATATTTCTGTGTCCCAGCGAAACCACCACTTTTTGCAAATGATGCGAGTGAGTTCCTCCATCCTTGACAACCTAAATGAATTGAAGCAATTTGCTCTTCCATTTCACCAACACATTGATCTGGGAAAGCAAATGCTTGCCTACAAAGACTTTTTCTGACCCGGTGTAATCCCAGAAATGAGGCCCCTATATAATTAAGAGGGAAAGGTATACTCTTAGGTTCTCCAAAAAGTCCGGCAGGAGATAAAAGTATAATTTTATCGATAGAGTCAGAGATTTCAAAAGAAAGTTTTAATGCTGTTGAGCCTCCCATAGAGGCACCAATAATTTTTAGATTCTTTGTTATTTGTAAGGTCTTAAGGAGATCAATTAAATATGAAATTATTTTAGAGGGATTATATTCATTTGTTGCGCACCTAGGACTAAAACCAAACCCTAATAAATCAGGAATTATGACTTGGAAATTTCTTTTTAATGATTGATATATTCTCCTAAACTCTAAAAAACTACTGTCAAAGCCATGGAGAAGAAGTATAGGTTGACCTTTTCCTCCAATTACCACGGGGAATTTCAAAGAGTTCCAGTTCTCATTGAGTTTGATCCACTGCACATCGTTTGCCAAATAAAGACCTAAAGGGTCTAAAAGCGAATTTTTGGCAGTCTCAAAAAAATCAACATTTAAATCACTAAGTTGTTCGAAATGGGATTCAGTCAAAAAAATAATTATATTTTAATTTTTTGTTTTTCAAAATTTGCAATTACTTCTATTATATCTTTTTTATGAACTTCAAAAGGCAAAAAGTGAATCTCAGATTTATGTCGACAAGTAAAATCAGCAATTTTCTCTAAATTATTATCTTCAAAAACATTTATTCCAAGTTGCGCAATAGTAGTTGGCAAATTCAATTGTTTCATAAGTAACAACAATTGTTTAGTTGATTGATCAGCTAATTTATTATTATTTTTCATTTCTTCTAGTCTTAATTGCAATAATAATCCGACACCAACTATCTCACCATGTAAGGATTTGTTTGGGGTAATTATCTGAGTAATTGCATTATGAATAGCATGTGCAGCAGCAGTCCTGCACTTTTCTCCCCCAATACCACCTACTAATCCGGCTGTAAGTCCACAAGCTTCTACAGTATTTCGCCAAGAAATATTATTTACAAATTGATCTTTAAATGCTTTTTCTCCATCAATTAATAGTTGATCTCTTAAAACTCTCGATATCTGGATTGCTTGTTGAACAAGACCATCTTCTATTGTTGAACTTGTTAGTGAGGATTCATACCATTTTGCCAAAGCATCTGCTACTCCGCTAGCAAGAGTTCTAGATGGAGCTGTTTGAATAAATTTATGATCATAAACTAGGATTTTTGGACAAGATCCTAACGCAACATCCTTTATGAATTGGCCATCTTTTGTATATATATTTGATAAGGCTGTCCAGCCTGCACATGTAGAGGCGCTAAGAGGCACTGTAATACATGGAATATTAAGACAATGGGCTATGTATTTCCCAGAATCTAGGACTTTACCTCCCCCAGCAGCAATCACAGAATCATGATTATTCTTTAAAATGATATTCTTTACATTTGAAATGTCTTCATAACAACAGTCAAATTCTAAATTAGCAAACTTAACATCGAGGTTTTGATTTTTTAAGTCATGGAAAATTTTATTTCTCAAATTATACGTATGAGTTCCCCTGCCTAAAATTAAAGGAGTTTTAGTTAATTTAGTGATTTTAGGTAAAGATTTTTCCCAAGCATAATTTCCCCTGTATATAGTTTCTGGAGAGATTGACTGCATATTTACTTTAAGTAATTAAAAGTTAGCACTTGCTAATTCTTGAGGAGATTCTTCAGGAGAGATGTTAATCGTAACTTTTTTATTATCATCTATATCAACTAAAGCCTTATCTCCATCCTTTATTCTTCCAGAAAGAACTTCTTCAGCCAAACTATCCTCTAAAAGGCGCATTACAGCCCTCCTAAGTGGTCTTGCTCCATAAGAAGGATTATATCCTTCTTCAACTAGTCTTTCCTTGAAAGCATCAGTTACGCTTAATTTAATACCTTTATCCTGTAATCTTGCAAAAACCTCTTGCAACATAATTTCAGCAATTTCTTTAACCTCATTTTTAGATAATTGCCTGAATACAATTATTTCATCAAGTCTATTTAAAAATTCAGGTCTAAAATATTGCTTTAATTCTTCATTAACTAATGATTTGATTCTATTGTATTGACTATCTTCAACAGAATCACCAGAGAACTCAAATCCTAGACCTCCTCCACCTTTTTCAATTACTTTTGAACCAATATTAGAAGTCATTATTAGCAAAGTATTTTTAAAGTCGACAGTTCTACCTTTGGAATCTGTTAATCTGCCGTCTTCAAGAAGTTGCAATAATAAATTAAATACATCTGGATGAGCTTTCTCTACCTCATCAAATAATACAACTGTATAAGGTCTTCTCCTGACTGCCTCTGTAAGTTGACCACCTTCATTAAAACCAACATACCCTGGAGGAGAACCTATAAGTTTACTTACTGTATGTCTTTCCATAAATTCAGACATATCTAATCTAATCATTGCTTCTTCGCTACCAAAGAAATATGAGGCTAGTGATTTAGTTAATTCAGTTTTACCTACACCAGTGGGACCTGAAAAAATAAAACTTGCGATAGGTCTATTAGGATTTTTTAAACCAACTCTTGCTCTTCTAATAGCTCTAGAAACAGCTTTTACAGCTTCATCCTGTCCAATTAACCTTTGGTGAAGTGTTTCCTCCATATTTAAGAGTTTAACTGATTCGGTTTCAGTTAATTTTTGAACGGGTACACCGGTCCAAGATGCAACAATATGTGCTACATCCTCTTCATTAACCATAGGGTTTTGCAAAAGTTTTGAATCACTTTTTGCTAAGTTAATATCGGTATTGGATTCATCTTCAGTTACAGATTCTTTTTTATTTTCAAGTACCTCTTTGATTTTGGCAGACAATTCCATCTCTTTTTCTCTTAGTTGACCGGCTTGATCAAAGTTTTGATCCCTTACAGATTCTTCCTTTTGTTTTTGAATTTGTCTTAGTTCTTTATCTATTTCTTTCGCTTCAGGTGGAAGTTTAGAGTTAATTAAACGAACTCTACTACCTGCTTCATCAATAAGGTCTATAGCCTTATCGGGTAAGTACCTATCAGATATATATCGATCGCCTAAGTGAGCTGCAGCCTCTAGAGCATCATCAGTAATTTTAAGGCGATGATGCTGTTCATAACGTTCTCGAAGACCTTTTAATATTTCGATTGTATCTTCAATAGATGGTTCACCAACCATTACTGGTTGAAACCTTCTCTCGAGAGCAGCATCTCTTTCAATATGTTTTCTATATTCATCGAGTGTTGTAGCTCCAATGCATTGGAGTTCACCTCGTGCTAATGCTGGCTTAAGGATATTTGCTGCATCTATAGCTCCTTCTGCAGCTCCAGCACCAATTAGAGTATGGACTTCATCTATAACAAGTATTACATTACCTGCAGATTTAATTTCTTCCATAATCTTTTTTAATCTTTCTTCGAATTCTCCTCTATATTTTGTTCCAGCGACTAGAAGCCCAATATCAAGAGTTAAAACTCTTTTGTCTTCAAGAATATCGGGAATATCCCCAAGCTGGATTCTTTGAGCTAAACCTTCTGCAATAGCTGTTTTACCTACGCCTGGTTCTCCAATAAGAACAGGGTTATTTTTAGTCCTTCTACCCAAGATTTGAACTACCCGATCTATCTCTTCATAACGACCAACAACAGGGTCTAGTTTTGATTCGCTAGCAAGTTTTGTTAGATTTGTTCCAAATTCATCGAGAGTAGCAGTTTTTAAATTTCCCTTACTTGAATTAGCACCACTACCAACTTCAGCTGTTTCGCCAAGCATTCTTATCACTTGAGTTCTTACTTTTGTAAGGTCAACACTAAGATTCTCCAAAACTCTAGCAGCTACTCCTTCACCTTCTCTTATTAATCCTAATAATAAATGTTCAGTTCCTATATAATTGTGACCTAATTGACGAGCTTCTTCAAGTGATAATTCTAAGACTCTTTTCGCCCTAGGTGTAAAAGGTATCTCTACAGCTACAAAACCTGAACCTCTGCCAATTATTTTTTCAACCTCTATCCTTGAATCTTTTAAATTTACACCTAATGATTTAAGAACCTTTGCTGCGACACCTGTACCCTCGCCGATTAGTCCTAATAAAATTTGTTCTGTTCCGACGAAATTATGACCAAGTCTTCTAGCTTCCTCTTGGGCAAGCATAATGACTTTAATAGCCTTTTCGGTAAATCTTTCAAACATTAGAAGATTATATTTCTACTAATAACCTACCAGCAATAAGACAATTTTGTGTTCAGAATGAGCTTTTGTGAATACCCAAAAATATATTTTACTGAATTAAATTTAACTTTTTTAATGGTATAGCAACAAATTATAGTAATTTCAGGCATTCTGGTTATCCGCACAATTAAATTTTCAAATTATTTAGTTGTCAATTTTTTTTCTTTTAAGAGAGCATCTGAACCGTCTTTATAATAATTTCTTCTAATACCTACAGTAGAAAAATCAAAACGACTATAAAATTTCTCAGCTGTGAAATTAGTATTGGAGACTTCTAAAAATAATTTTTTTATATTTAATTTTTCACATTGTTTTATTAAAAAATCCATAAGGTAAGATCCAAAACCTTTTTCCCTATATTTTTTGTCTATAACAAAATAATTTATTTGAGCCTCATCAAGCACCACATGAAAAACGCAGATTCCTATAACTAAATTTGAGAGTATCAACCCAAAGACTTTTATACCTCCTTTTTTAAATTCATTAGCCCATTGCTTTTTACTCCATAACGAAATCGTATTTGAATCTAAGTCATAACATGAATCAATATCTTTTTCATTTAACTTCCTAATAGATAAAATCATATAATAGATGTGTAATCAAAAGTTAGAATTTAATGTCATTTTAAAATATGACAACTTTAGAATGACTCTACTTAAAATTTTCCCATGGAAGAAAAAAATTCCTTTTTAAAAGAAAAAATTGACCTCAAAAGTCCTAATAAAAATATCGTACCCATCACTACTTCTATAGGAAGTGATGGAATATTATCCGTTGGTGGATGTTCTATTGAAGAGTTAGTTAAAAAATATGATTCTCCACTTTATATTTTGGATGAAATCACCTTAAGAAAATCTTGTAAAGCGTACAAAGAAGCATTAGAGAAACATTACCCAGGGAAATCTCTACCTATATATGCCTCCAAGGCAAATAGTTCAATCTTTATGAGTAACCTTATTTCCTCAGAAGGATTTGGACTAGATGCAGTCTCCGAAGGAGAACTATTAACTGCTCTCCAAGGTGGGGTTCCAAATGAGAAAATTGTTTTTCATGGGAATAATAAATCAGACAAAGAAATAGAATTTGCAGTTATAAATAATATTAAAGTTATTGTTGATAATGATTATGACTTAGAAAGATTAGAAAAACTCTCAAATTCATTTAATCGAGATTTAGAAATAATGATTCGCTTTACTCCTGGGATAGAGTGCCACACTCATGAATATATAAGAACAGGATCATTTGATAGCAAATTTGGTTTCGGAATTGAATATCTAAGTACTTTATTTGCCAGGATTAGTAATACTAAACATTTAAAATTAAAAGGATTACATGCGCATATTGGTTCTCAGATTTTTGAACTAGACCCTCATAATGATCTTGGAGAAATAATGGTAGATGTAATTTTAGAAGCCAAAAAATTTGGCCATGTCATTAATAAACTAAATGTTGGAGGCGGTTTAGGCATTAAATATACAGAAAATGACGACCCCCCTTCTATTGAAGATTGGGTTAAAACAATTTCCAATTCAGTAGTTAAATCTTGTAAAAAACATAATATAGATTTACCTCTATTAATGTGTGAACCGGGAAGATCTATTGTCTCTACAGCAGGCATAACAATTTACAAAATTGGGGCTTTTAAAAAAATTCCAGGGGTTAGGACTTATTTATCTGTCGATGGAGGGATGAGTGATAATCCAAGACCAATAACGTATCAATCAAATTATTCTGCATGTTTAGTAAGTAATCCCTTTAATAAAGATTCTAAAAACAAATATACTATTGCTGGAAAACACTGCGAATCTGGAGATGTTTTATTTAAAGAGATAGAATTAGCAGATTGCAAAACAGGAGATCTTATTTGTGTTTTTGGTACTGGTGCATATAACAATTCAATGAGTTCCAATTACAATAGGATTCCAAGGCCAGCAGCTCTCTTGGTTTGTAATGGTGAAGCAGAGATTATTCAGAAAAGAGAAAGTCCATCTGATCTTTTAAAATATGATGTTTTACCTGATCGCTTTATTAAACAAAATTAGGTACATTTAAATTAATTTTGTTTTTAATGTGAATTTCTGGGGGATTATAAATTTAAAGCTTTTATTGGATGTCTTATTTGCTATCGGTTTCGGACTTTTATTATTTTCTAGAGTAAAAGAACAAAGAACACTCTGGCTTTTAAGGGGATATTTATTTTTAGTTTCAACTGCATGGTTTATTCAAAGATTTGCATATCTCCCTTTAACGTCAAAATTAATTGATGCTGTAGTTCTTGCTTGCTCGCTATCCTTAGCGATCCTTTGGCAAGGGGAACTAAGAAGATTAATGGAATTATTAGGCACTGGGAGGTTAGCTGTATTACTAGGGAATCAACCAAAGGAATTTAGAGCAACATCAACAACTATTACTCAATTAGTTGATACTGCAGGTAAACTATCTCAAAATAGGAGAGGTGCTTTAATCGTTGTTGATTTAGGAAGTGATTTAAGGCCAGAAGATTTTTTATATTCAGGTACAAATATTGAAGCACAATTATCAACTGACCTTTTAATAAATCTTTTTGCAACAGATACTCCATTACATGATGGAGCAGTTCTTGTAAAAGGTAACAAAATAATATCCGCTGGTGTAATACTTCCTCTCTCGAGGCAAGGAATTAGTAGATATGGCACAAGACACTTAGCTGCATTAGGAATCACAGAAAGATTTGATAGATGTATTTGCATTGTTGTTTCTGAAGAGACAGGTACGTTATCATTAGCGAGCCAGGGAAAAATTGAGAGGCCAATTACAAGCAGCAGGTTACAAGAATTGCTTGTAAATTCAATCGGAAATAAAAACTCTATGGTAACAAATAAATCATCTTTAAATAAAACTGCTCCATCCCAAGAGATAAACTCAAGTGATAATATTATCAGTGGTATCAATAAAAAAGAGTCTAATAAATCAGAAGGCTTAATTAACAGAAAGGACTGAACAATGAGTTTGGAAAAAGTAATCGATAAGAAAAAAAACGACTTATCCAAGCTAATAGATAAGAAAAAAATCCCAGAACATGTAGCAATAATTATGGATGGAAACGGGAGATGGGCCACAAAAAAAGGGTTGCCTCGAACGTTTGGACATAACAAAGGAGTAACTGTATTAAAGGAAATTATCAAATCATCAAAGAAATTAGGTTGTAAAGTACTTACTGTTTATGCTTTTTCAACTGAAAATTGGTCGAGACCCAAAAAAGAAGTTGAATTCCTAATAAATCTATTTGGCGAAGTTTTGAGAAATGAAATTGAAGAGATCCATCAAGAATCAATTAAAATAAAATTTATAGGTGATTTAACCCCTTTCCCAGATTCTTTAAAAACAGTACTTAATAGGTCTGAAGATCTCACTAAAGATAATGAAGATTTTGCATTAAATGTTTGTGTAAATTATGGTGGTAGACAAGAAATAGTAAAAGTTGCTAAAAAGTTAGCAATAAAATCTATTTCTGGCGAGATAAAGCCCAATGAAGTTAATGAAGAATTATTTAATTCAGAACTCCTAACCCAGGGGATCAAGGACCCTGAATTATTGATTAGAACTAGCGGAGAAAAAAGAATAAGTAATTTTCTTTTATGGCAATTAGCTTATTCTGAAATTTATATATCTGAAGTCCTATGGCCTGATTTTAATGAGAACGAATTTCTTAAAGCAATAATTGATTACCAATCAAGAAATCGACGTTTCGGCGGTATAGAATCATTACCAAATAAATCTTTTAAAGGTTCTTACTGCTCTTCCTAAATAAATATGATTAAATCGAAGATTAATATGTCTAGCGAAATTAGATTTGATTGGCAAAAAGAAGAAATTTCGGAAATATTAAAAATGCCTTTGATAGATCTAATGTGGGAATCGCAAAAAATTCACAGAGAATTCAATGTTTATAGTGTACAACTTGCATCACTTTATAGTGTGAAAACTGGCGGTTGCCAAGAAGATTGCTCATACTGCAGCCAATCGATTTATAGTGCCAGCCAAATCAAAAGTCATCCACAATTTGAAGTCAAAGAAGTTCTAGAAAGAGCTAAAATCGCAAAAAAAGAGGGCGCTGATAGATTCTGCATGGGGTGGGCTTGGAGAGAAATCAGAGACGGGGAATCATTTAACTCAATGTTGAAGATGGTCAAAGGGGTAAGAGACCTTGGAATGGAAGCATGCGTAACTGCAGGAATGCTAACTGAAGAACAGGCATCTAGACTAGCTGAAGCTGGTTTAACAGCCTACAATCACAACCTTGATACTAGCCCTGAACATTATAAAAATATTATTACCACTAGAACTTATCAAGACAGATTAGATACCATCAAAAGAGTAAGAAATGCAGGAATAAATGTTTGTTGTGGAGGAATAATAGGTTTGGGTGAAACCAATGGAGATAGAGCATCTCTTTTAGAAGTGCTGTCGAACATGAATCCACACCCTGAAAGTGTTCCTATAAATTCATTAGTTGCTATAGAAGGTACTGGTTTAGAAAATAATAAAGCGATTGATTCTATTGAGATGATAAGAATGATAGCTACAGCCAGAATTCTTATGCCTAAAAGTAAAATAAGATTAAGTGCAGGAAGAGAAAAGCTCTCAAAAGAAGCTCAAATTTTATGTTTTCAATGCGGTGCAAATTCAATTTTTTACGGAGATGAGTTACTCACAACTTCAAATCCATCTTTTCAATCGGACAGAAAACTTCTTCAAGAAGTTGGAGTATCATTTAATAAAAATTTTGAAACTTGTGAGAAAACATTATCCTCTTTATGAAAGGCAAAAATTATAAAATAGTTTCACTTTATTCTTTCTTCCCATTTCAAGAAAACTTAATTTTTGATCTCAAAAAAAAATTATTAGAAATCGAAAATGAAAACGATCTTTCAGGTTTATTAATTTTTGCTAGTGAGGGTATTAATGGAACTATTTGTGCTGATGAAGATCTAATCGATATTGTTATCAACTTACTTAACAAATATACAGATAATAGAAATTTGAATATAAAAGTAAACTTTTCAAAAAAGAAAGTCTTCAAAAAATTAAAAATAAAAATCAAGAAAGAAATAGTTACCATGGGTATTGATGAAATAAACCCTGCACAAGATAATGGTACTTATATTGACAAAGCTAATTGGAATGAGTTAATTAAAAACCAAAATACAATAGTCATTGATACTAGAAATCATTATGAGGTTTCTATAGGAACATTTCAGAATTCCATAAACCCAAATACGAGAAATTTTAGCGAATTCCCCAGATGGGTAGATGATCATTTAGATAGTCATTTAGAAAATAAAGATTCTGCAAATATAGCAATGTTTTGTACCGGAGGTATCAGATGTGAAAAAGCTACAAGTTTGCTGAAAAAAAAAGGTTATAAAAATATTTATCACCTAAAAGGGGGCATCCTTCAATACCTTGATGATATATCAGAAGAAGAAAACTTATTTGAAGGTGAATGTTTTGTTTTTGATAAAAGAGTTGCTTTAGATCAACAATTAGAAAAAGGCTCCTACTCCATTTGTCATGCATGTGGAATGCCAGTTTCAATTCAAGATCAAAAAAGAAAAGAATATAGAGAAGGTATTCAATGTCATTTATGCATAGATCAATTCAGTGATGACGATAGGAAAAGGTTTGAAGAAAGACAAAAACAAATCGATAGATCAAAAGTGGAAAATAATAAAATCTATAAGGACTAATTTTCAAAATCATGAAAGTTGAAGAATTAGAAAAATTTGCTGGATCCATTGGATTATTAATTAAAATTCAAGTTAGAGAAACTATCGGATTATGTTTCTTTAGAATCGTGATTGCAGAACAGAAAGATAACGTAATTAAGATTTGGGCCGAAATGAAAGGTTGGACTTATTTAAATAAACAAGGTATTCAGCTTGATACATTAAGAATCCTTAATAAAGCTCCTGCTTTTGTTTCGGAATTAATATGGGCAACAACTATGGCTTGGGCAATTGAAAAAAAATCAAGCAACAAAGTAAGACTTTTAGCTATTTTTGATAGTGAAGGATATAGTAAAAAACTTGTAAGATATTTCAAATTAATAGGATTCAAAATTGTCAAAGAAGTTGGTTCTAGCCCAGTAGATCTTTTATTAAGATTGGTTTGGGGAGGTGCAGGTACACTTATGAACGGGGAATGTATTTCAATATTGAAAAGACTAGAAAAGAAACTCTCTTTAATTGAAGAAAGTTAACCCGCGTGATAACTACTTCTAACTAAAGGGCCAGAAGATACTCTTTTGAATCCTAATTCCTTAGAGAAGCGATATAAATATTCAAACTCTGATGGATCCCAATATTTCTTAACTGCCAAATGATCGAATGAGGGCCTTAAATATTGGCCAATTGTAATTTGATCACAATCTATTTTTTTAAGATCATAAATTGTATTTTTTATTTCATCCAATGTTTCCCCAAGTCCTAACATAATTCCTGATTTAGTTTGAATATGAGGAGCAATATCCTTTGCCTTTTTTAGTAACCTAAGGGATTTTTTGTAATTTGCACCCCTCCTAACTTCTTTTTGCAGTCTTTCAACAGTTTCAAGATTATGGTTAAAGCATATTGGATCTTTTTCTAAAATCATCTTCAATCTCTCTATCTGAAGGTTATTTGTTTCATCAAGATTTTTGCCTCCACCCCATAAATCAGGAGTTAAAACTTCAATTTTAATTGTTGAATCAATTTTTCTAATCTCATCAATTGTAGAAATAAATAAATTTGCACCATGATCAGGGAGATCGTCTCTAGCTACAGATGTCAAAACAACATATTTCAAATTTAGTACTTTCACAGCTTCAGCTACTTGAGTAAATTCATCAATATTGATAGAACTAGGTCTACCTTTATTTACCTGACAAAAAGCACATGAACGAGAACATATCGATCCACCCAGTAAGAAGGTGGCTGTTCCTGAGGCATAACATTCTGCTCTATTTGGGCATCTTGCTTCTTCACAAATAGTATGAATATTTGATTTTTTGATGAGTGTTTGTATTTTTTCGAATTCGGAAGCTTTACTGATAGGAAATTTAATCCAAGAAGGAAGTCTTAAGATTTTTTCTTTCTTGATAAGATTATTGTCTCTCATTATCTAATTTAGTTTTGTTCTGCCTTCTAAGGCCCTTGCGAGTGTAACTTCATCCACATATTCAAGTTCACTGCCCATTGGGAGCCCATATGCAATCCTCGTAACTTTAGTAAAAGGGGCTAACAATTTCCCAATATAAAGACTTGTTGTATCTCCCTCAACACTTGGGGTCAATGCCAATATGATCTCATCTATTTCAGACTTACTAACTCTTTCTACCAAGCTTCTTATTTCTAAGAGTTCGGGGCCAACAGAATCCATTGGGGATATTAAACCACCAATAACATGGTAAACACCTTTAAATTCTCTGGCGCGCTCCAAAGCAAGCAAATCTTTAGTTTCTGCTACTACACAGATTAATTTTTGATTTCTTTCAGTATTTCTACAAATTTCGCATTCATCTTCTGAAGTCAAATTGAAACATTTTTTGCAACGGCCAACATTACTATGTGCTTCTAAGAGAGCCTTTGAAAAATCCCTTATTGTGCTTTCAGGTTGTTTTAAAATAAACAGGGCTAATCGTTGCGCTGTTCTTGGACCAATCCCTGGGAATTTCTCAAAATGACCGATTAATTTTGAAAGTGGTTTGGTATAAGTAATCAAAATTAAACTATTTCTAGAGATAATTTAGACGCAAAATTCCGAATTGCCATAATTGTTTGCTTTTAATGTCTTATTATGTTTTTAATTAGTAATTTCAAACAAAATGAAAAATATTAAATTTAACCCTTTCAAATATTTATTATTGGTTTTTTTGTGCTTAACACTGAGTGCTTGTAGTGGCGGACTGAATGCGGGATTAGAAGCTTATCAAAGTCCAGATGGTAGATATGCCTTTTTGTATCCAACAGGATGGACTAGAGTAAAAGTCGATGGAGGACCTGAAATTATTTATCATGATTTAATAAATAGTAATGAGACCTTAAGTTTAGTTATTTCTGATGTCAATAAAGAGGTTCAATTAGAGCAATTAGGTAGCCCAAGTGAAGTAGGTCAAACATTAATTGATAAAGTCATTGCTCCCGAAGGTTCAGGTAGAGAGGTAAAACTTATAAATGCCAATAAGAGGGAGGCATCCAATCATATTTTCTATGATTTAGAGTATGAATTAAATTTAAATGAACAGGCAAGACATGAATTAGCTACTGTCGTAATTGATAGAGGAACACTTTACACTTTCGCTGTGGGAACAAATGAAGAAAGGTGGAATAAAGTTGACGGTATGTTTAGTAACGTAATTGAATCATTTAACTTCTTAATATAGATTAGAAATTCATACTAGATTCCTACTTGAACATTCCATAAATCAGCATATATTTTGTTCTGATCTAATAGTTTTTCATGTTTTCCGCTTTCAACTATTTTACCTTTATCAATAACTACAATATTATCCGCATTTTTTATAGTGCTTAATCTATGAGCTATTACTATAGTTGTTCTTTCTTTTGTGATTTTAGATAACGATTTTTGAATTAAAGCCTCTGTTTCATTATCAACTGAAGCTGTAGCTTCATCTAATATTAATATTGGAGCATCCTTTAAAACAGCTCTCGCCAAGGCAATTCTTTGACGTTGCCCGCCTGATAGCCTTTGGCCCCTTTCGCCCACTATAGTTTTATAACCATCTGGTAATTGCGCAATAAATTTATGAGCTTCCGCAATCTTTGAAGCTTTAATAATATCTTTAAGACTTGGGTTGATTGAGCCATAAGCAATATTTTCTTGTACACTGCCATGAAATAAATAAGTTTCTTGACTTACTAAAGAGATACACTTTCTTAAATCCCTCAAATTTATTTCTTTAATAGAAACCCCATCCAAGGTTATTGACCCATTATTACTGTCATAAATTCTAAGAAGTAGTTTTATTATTGTACTTTTCCCAGAACCTGTTAATCCAACAATTCCTAATGTTGAGTTATTTTCAATTTTGAAATTTATTTTTTTTAAAGTTAAATCTCGTCCAGGATAATTAAAATTTACATTATTAAAAATAATTTCTCCTTTGATATCTTTAGGTTCAATTTTTATTTTTCCATCTTTTATTTTTATAGGGGTATCTATGAGATCAATTACTCTATCTATTGAAGCCATAGATCTCTGAAAATCATCTAAAACATGCCCCAAAGTAGTTAAAGGCCATAATAGTCTTTGTGTAATAAACACTAAAAAACTATAAGTACCTACATCAAGTGTCTTATTCCAAGTTTGGAAACCTCCAATTAATAGAATCGCTATAAAAGCAAATAAAATTGCAAATCTTATAAGAGGGATAAAAGCAGAAGAGAATTTTATTGCAGCCTTATTACTTCTTTGATAATCGAGACTTTCTTTATTTAATCTATTTAGTTCCCATTTTTCTTTAGTAAAACTTTTTATGGTTAGAATTCCACTTAAATTGTTATTAAGCCTTGATGCCAACAATCCAGCTTTATTTCTAACATCTCTGTATTTTGGAGCAAGCTTCCTTTGAAACTTAATTGATCCTAAAAATATAATTGGAATAGGAAAGAAGGCAAATAAAGCGATTTTTGGAGCGACAAAAATCATAGTGCCCCCAATTATTAAGACAGTTATAAATAACTGAATAATCTGATTAGCCCCTTGGTCTAGAAATCTCTCGAGTTGATTTATATCATCATTCAAAATAGATAATAGCCTTCCAGTATTATCATTTTCAAAAAAATCCATATCTAATTCCTGGATATGCTCATAAGCTTTTATTCTTAATTTATGTTGCGATAGCTGAGCCAAATTTCTCCATAAAATCGAATATAAATATTCAAAGGATGATTCACCAGACCAAACTATTCCTGAAGCAAATGCAAGAAAAATCAATTGTGCTGGAACCTCTTTTATTCCAAAACCAGCAATCCATGAATTCTGCTCCTTAACAACGATATCCACTGCAAGACCAATTATTACAGGGGGAGCTAAATCTAATATTTTATTAATTATGGAACTAAGAAAAGCAAAAAATAGTACCCTTCTCTCCTCAATCAGATTTAAATAAAGTCTAATTATTGGATTTTGATTGTTCTTAGACTTCATTAAATTTACAATTAAATTCTTTTATTATGATTTAAATTTTCTTTAGTTTCTAATTGACATTTTGTTTTTGCATCTTGATGACTTGCAGTTTGCATAAATTCTTCGTAGTAACAATCACAAGTTTCGTTTGCAATTTCTTCACTATAAACCATTTCTGCTTTCATCATCTCCTCTTTGACACTCTGAAGACAAAATAATTTTATGATTGAATTTTGTTTCGTTTGAGCTAAATAATAACTATTAAAGGAGTTGAATAGTATTATCAGATTGACAAAAATAAAGAAATTATATTTGCTAGCTTTCATTATCTATCACTAGTTTCTGACTTTAATTTTTTTTAATTTATTTTTAGTTTCTCTATGCAGATCTCTGGGTAAATCTACCAAACTGTAATCATTAAAAATCTGTATCTTACCTATGGATCTACCATTTATATTAGTTGAATTACAAATTGAGGATATAATATTTGCAACTCTAACTCCATCAAATTTACCAAAGTTAAATTTGTAGGTTTCAAAAGAATCATTTTGATAATTATTTCTTCTATTTGAATTTCTCATACGATTATTACTATTTCTATTTGATCTATTTCGATCAGTATTATTTTGTTTATTAATCCAAGAATCATCTTCATTAACAAAAAATGATTTATTACCTATTACTAAATTAATCGCCGCCATTGCAATATTTGAGTCATCCATAGAGTATTTTTCTTTTAAATTATCTAGTAAATCAATAATCAAAGCTTTATTTTCTTCATTTTCATCTTTAGCTAAAGAACTCTCATTAACACTATCTATAAGTTTCTCCATCCTTTTTTCATTTATTATTTTATTACTTGGTATATTAATTTCTTCAATCTTGGTTCTTGTTGAGTTTTCTAAGTTTCTTAGAAAATGTTTTTCTCTTTGATTAACAAATAAAATTGCTTCTCCTGATCTGCCTGCCCTTCCAGTTCTTCCAATTCTATGAGTATATGTTTCCTTATCAAAAGGAAAATCGTAATTAACGACAAGTTTTATCCTCTCAACATCTAATCCTCTAGCTGCGACATCAGTTGCAACAAGGATATTAATAAATCCTTTTTTCAATCTATCTACAGTATTTTCTCTTTGATTTTGCGGTATATCTCCATTAAGTACTGCCACAGTATGTCCTGAATTCTCTAAAGCTTCAGCTATTGAAGTGGTAAGTAGTTTTGTCCTTACAAAAATAATTACTCCCTCGTTATTAAGTTCTAGTATTCTTTTTAAAGCATCTAGCTTATGATGCCTTTGTACATATAGAAATTTTTGCGAAATTAATTGAGTTTCTTTTTTTACACTTTTGATTAATATTTCGGCGGGATCATTTAAATATTTTTTTGCTATATTTCTTATCTCACTAGGCATAGTTGCTGAAAACAATACCATCTGCTTATTTTCAGGAAGTTGATCTATTATCCATTCAATATCTTCAAGAAAACCCATATTTAACATTTCATCTGCCTCATCTAACACAAGACAATTTATATCTTTAATTTTAAAAGTCCCCTGCCTTATATGATCCATTATTCGGCCTGGGGTACCAACTACTACGTCAACTTTTCTTTTTAATGCAGAAATTTGATTTCGATAGTCGGTACCTCCATATATTGCAACCGTCTTAAAATTACTAGATTCAGAACTATAACTTTTAAAAGATTCTGCCACTTGAGTAGCTAATTCTCTTGTAGGAGTCATAACTAAAACCTTGGCATTTAATTCTTTATTATCTGTAAGTTTTTCTATTAATGGTAATGCGAAAGCTGCAGTCTTTCCTGTTCCTGTTTGTGCTTGGCCCAGTAAATCCCTGCCTAACATTAGTTCGGGAATTGCAGCTTTTTGGATGGGAGTTGGATTTTTATATCCTTTATTTATTAATGAGTTTAAGATCGATTGATTAAACCCAAAATCGATAAATCCATTCTCATTATCATCTCCTTTCGTTACATCCAATAGTTGAGATTCAATTTCTTTTTTATTATCTAAGTTCTTTAACTCTAGTGGGGAAGAATCTTGATTCTGAGACTTTTCCTGCTCACTACCAAGAGAGTTACTATCTTTTTTTAAAGCCATTTTAAATGCCTAATAATCTTCTGATTAGGCACTCAACAAATATCTAAATTTACTTAAATTGTTGATTAGCCTTACAGAGCCGAAATATTAATCTAACATCTTGGGGTTAAGATATTACTAATTTCTCAAAAATAAAATTTAATTTAAATAATATATATTTAAAGATTTTTTCGCTCTTGTAACAGCAGTATAAAATAACCTTCTTTCAAAATTATCTCTGCAAAAGATATTTTGATTATCTTTTTTTTCTTTTACAGCATATTGATTCCTTCTATAATTTTGGGACCACAAAATATTTACTTTTTCTGATTCACTTCCTTGAGATTTATGAATAGTAATGGCTATTGCTGGTACAACATTTTCTAAATTAGATGGATCAATTAATGCGACAATTTCTTCGTTATTATCATTAAATTTTCTAAAAAGATATTTTCTTTTATTTTTTAAACCTATAAGTACTCCGATATCCCCATTTGACAATCCAAGTTCATTATTATTTTTCGTACACATTATTGGAACACCCTCTTTAAGAGTTTTAAGATCATAGGGTTTTTTTTGACCAAAAACAATTTCATTCAAATATTCAACACTCCATATTCCTGAATTTTTTTCGCATAAAATCAAGTGACTTTGTAAATCCAGAAATATTTTATCTACTAAATCTTTTTCATTAAGCAATAAATTATCAATACTCTCATCAAATATATATTTTTTTTTACTTAAATTTGAAGTTGAAATATTTAACTGTTTTAGATGACTTGTAATCGAAAATAATAGATCTTTTGGAATTTCTTTTTTTCTACTCTTTGAAATAGTAATTTCTTTTGAATTATTATCTTTTTCTAATTTTTTTATCTTTTGATTAAGTAAAGAAAAATCATTATTAAATATTAAACTACTAATTAATGCTATATCTCCAATATTTCTATAAGTTTTTTCTAAATTTACTACACAAGATTTAATTAAACTATTATCGGAATATTCAAACAAATAATTCCATATAGAACAGTTATTTATAGGAGACAATTGATTTTTATCTCCAACTAAAATAATTTTACAGTCCTTTGCTAGCAAATTTAAAACTGATTCAATCAAATCGATATTAACCATCGACATTTCATCAATTATGAAAATATCAAGCTCTTTTAGTTTAAATTTCAACTTAAGAGATTTATTTTGAGAATTTAAAATCCATCTATGTAAAGTTTGAAATTCTATTTGGTCTAAAAATTTGCTAGAGGAAATATTTTTTTTATCATTAAGAGCTTCTTTTAAACGAGCTGTAGCTTTACCCGTTGGAGCAGACAAACCAATATTTAAAAAGTTATCAATTTGAAGGAGTTCTAATATTAACTTTATTATTAAAGTGGTTTTACCTGTACCTGGTCCTCCTTGAAGGAAAACTAAGTTTGAATATTTAAATATATTTTTAATTTGATCAATTTTATTATCACTTTTATAAATTATTGAGTTTATTAAATTATCGGTATCTATTTTTTTTAGAAAGGAATTAACAACTCTTTCTATCTTTTTTGACCATTTTGATAAGGATAATTTTCTATCTACTAATACGAATGGAGAATAAAGGGAACCAATCAAATCTATATTTTTTAAAACATCTATATGTTTATTGGGCCAGCCATCTTCTAATAATTCAAAGATTATTAAACTATTATCAACATCAATAATAGTTTCACCATTTTTTTCAAACTCTAATAAAATTCTTATTACATCTTTTACGAAATTTCCATATTTTTTTTCGTTAAATTTGAAAATACCTAAGATTAAATTAAATATATGATCGTATTGGAACTTTTGAATATCTGTAGTAGTTTTAGTCATTCTAAAAAAGGTTATCTAAATAATTAATTCTTTTTAAAGGTGCTTTACTAATAAAAATACCTGGAGATATATCTTCAGACTTAGATTTTTCAAATAATTCAAAATCTGGCAATCCCTTTAAAAATAAATAAATATATCCTCCTAGATGTTTATGTGGTTGATAATTTTTAAGTCTCCACTTTAATAATCTATGCAATGCTAATAAATAAAGATGAGATTGCAATGGATAATGATGTTTAATCATTTCATTTCTCATGTTTTCATAGTTATAGTTCCTTGGTAAACAATCACTATTATCACTACCAGAAATCAAATTACTTTTCCAATCAATTACCCACCATTTACTATCTTCTAATTTATTTCCTACAGGGAAAATACAATCAATACATCCTGAATGAAAGCCTTTATTCATTATTAGAAGATCATTTATTTTATTTGCATATTCTTCACCAAATTCATATTCCTGATCTAAAAAAAAGCAATTTGATATATCATTAGAATTAATATTTCTACCTTCATAAGATAGGGTTAAATCATATTTGAGTTCCTTAATTAAGTATTCATTTGGAATATCAACTAGTTTCTTATTTTGTAATTCTCTTCCTAAAGATATATTTATGATTCTTAAAATCGCATCTTTTACATTAAAAGCCAAAGAAGTATCGATTTGATGAAAGTTCAATTCCTCAATAATTAAATCAATTAATTCTTGATTATTATCGTTTCTAAATTCAAATCTTTCTATTATTTTGTGCAGGCAAGTACCAGCAATAGTTCCTTTTGGAAATTCACTTAAGGGATTTGGATCAGAAAAATAATTAGGATAATTCTTTGAATTCTTAAAATTAGAATCTTTGATAATTGATATATTATCTTCATAATCCTTATATTGATTAATAACTGGATCAATATTTTTATCTTTACGTATCCAAGAAGAATAACTTGAATAAGAAATAAATTGATCAGAATTAAAAACATTAGATATTTTTTTATTAGCTTTATCGATTTTCCAAAGGTTATTATTCAATCGGGTGGTTTGGAACTTAGAAAAAATCTCTTTTATTTTCTCTTTTTCTATCCTTACTTCAGGATTAGACTTATAAATATTGATATTTTCCAAATTATTAAGTAAATCATTATTTAAAATATTATTTGTATCCTCTAAATCATTAAAAACAATAAGTTTATATTTGCTCCTTGTAAGTGCTACATAAATTAACCTTTCACTCTCTTTAAATAAATCTTCTTCTTCTATTAATTTAAATTTTTCAACCTTCGCGTAATTATTAGAAATATTAACGTATATATTTCTATCAATATTTGATTTCCAAAGAGGTCCTTTAATTTTATTTGACTTATTTGAAATAATTGAGAGATATGGACATAAGACTACTTCAAATTCGAGGCCCTTACTACTATGTATGGTAGAAAGATTTATTCCATTTTGAAGATTATAATCTTTCGTCAAAAAATCTTCTCCAGTAGAAATTCTTAAAATATGATCTAACTGATTTTTATACCAGTTGAAGACTATATTGAGATCAAAATCATTATTCATTAATTCTATTTCAACAATTTCTGAAAGTTGAAATAAATTTGAATTTAAATCTGAATCTTGAATAATCGAGGAAGACTTATAATTTATAATTAGTTCATTAACAATGTTTAAAAAACCTTTTTCTCTTAGTTCTTGGGACCAAGTAATGCATTTATTAATTAAAATTTCTAAATTATTACTAATTCCATGATCAAGTAAATCTTCTAATTTTATTTCTATAAACTTTGAAGTAGCAAGCAAAGTTATATTTTTTAAAGACCTCGGATTTGATAAACATTCAATGAATAAAAATAATAGAGAACTTGCTTCTGTATCAAAAATATTTTGTTTATTTTGAATTTTGCATGGGAGGTTAAACTGATTTAATTTTTTTTTAAAATCTATGCATTGCGCATTATTTAATGTAAGAATCGCAATTTTATTAATATCTATTTCTTTATTATTTAAAATAAAGTTAACTATATAATGAGTTACAAGATCCTCTATATCAGTCTCTTTTTTTGAAAATTCTACAATTTCAAATACATCCTTAAATTTAAATTCAGGCTTAATATTTCCATTGATTTTTGAGGTTAATTTAGTATAGTTTAGTTTTGATTGTTTAAGTCCATTCTTATAAAGCTTATTAAGAACATCGATTAACTTTATTGACGATCTATAGTTATCTGTAAGACGAAAAACTTCGATTGCATTAGATCTAGCATCTAAGTAAGTTTCAATATCTCCACCTCTAAATTTATAAATAGCTTGTTTCGGATCACCTACGCAAAGTAAAAAATGATTTTTTGTATTAAAGAACTTTTTTATTAAATTCCACTGAGTAATATCTGTATCTTGAAACTCATCAACTAAGGCACATTTAAATCTTTTTTGAATTTTAGATAGAGTATTACTATTACTAATTTCCGAATCTACAAATGTATTTTCTACAGTCTTTATAAGATCATTGAAGTTGAAAATAGAAAAACTTTTCTTTAATTCAATTAATTTTATATAAGCTAATTGGGTAAATATTCTTACAAATTCATTAAAAAAACCTTCTTTTATTTTATAAATTTTATCTTGCAATAAATTAAATTTAGTAAAATCTAATTTTAGATTATGTTTATTAATTTCTTTAGATATATTTTCAATGTAAAAATATTTAGATAGAAGATCATCCTTAGAAATATCATATATAAAATCAACGACATTTTTAGAATTAAGCCTTTTGTTAATCTCTTCAATCCAACAATTTATTTGATTAAACTTATCATTTCTTGGTTTTGCTGCATATATTTGACTTTTTCCACCACTCTCCTTAATTAATTTTCCCAACTCTATGAGCTGTAAAAATAATTCCTCACCTTTCTTATTCCATTCAAAACAAAACTCGTTCCAGTTTAAATAAAAAAATTCATTAAAATAATTATTTAAATCAATAATTTTATATTTATTATTTATTTGAAATTTACAGATATTTTCTTGATCTATATTTTTTAAAATTTCTACAAAAAATGACTTATTGATACTACTTCCAAATCTAGAACTTATTTTTTTTTTGTTGACTGCTGAAATAAGTTCCTGATTAAGATTCAGAAAATCATCAATCCACAAATTATCTATTACATCTTTATACAAATTATCAATATTATTATCAATATATGGATCTTGAGTTATACCTATTTCAATACTATATTCATCAATAATATTATTACAAAAAGCATGGAACGTAGTTACTTTTAATTTATAGAATTGATTTATAAAATTATCAATTTCGGAAATTATTTTTTCCTTTGATTTATCTTTATCCTTAAAATTTAGATACCAATCCTTAAGAGTATTATCTATCTTACCTTCATTATGACTTTGTAAATATAATTTTAAATTATGAAATCTCGAGAGTATTTTATCTCTTAATTCGGAACAAGTATTTTTTGTAAAACTAAGCAAGAGTATCTCATCTGGTTTAACTTTTTTCTCCAAAACATTTCTTAAAACTAAGTGAGCCAAAGTAAAACTTTTACCAGTTCCTGCACTTGCTTCTACTAATTTAAACTTATTATCTAATTTAATTTGATTAATATCCATTCTTTTATTAAATTAAACTTTAACCTCATTTTTATAAAGTAAGTAATTCTTAAATTTATTCATTAAATATTTCTCTTCCAGGACAATCTTTAATTTAATTATTAAAGCTAAGCTTATTGTCAAAAATAGATTATAAATAGATAATTTTATTATAAAAACTCCAATGGAAATAAATATTAAAGAATAGTACATAGGATGACGCGTAAATCTATAAATACCTGTAATAACTAGATTGCTATTTTTAGTAGGTCTTGGGAAAGGGGATAAATTTCTACCTAAGTCTTTAATTGAGACTAACATTATTATGAAAGCGATTATGATAATTAAAATTCCCAGGAAATAAGAAAAAGGACTTGCTTGAATTATTTGTTTTTGTGTAAGAGATTGCCATTGAAAAAAATGAAGACTAATAATAAAAAACTGCAAAAAAACAAGCATTAGATCATAAGCAGCTTTAAAAAAATTTTTTAACTGAAATTTAGACATTTTTTATTTCTTTAATGCTTTAATTAGAGGACCATATAATCTATATGATAATTGATCAAAATTACTATTTCCAAGAAAGAAATCTGGTTCTTTTTCATTACCAAAACACATTTTCATTTCGATATTATCTCTTTCTCCTTTAGAAAAATTTTTATTACCAATCCATTTATCTGTAAAAGCTTTTTTTTCATTTTTTGATTTTATTTTTGCTTCTACATATTTATAAGTACTTTCTGGAGGAAGAGGTAAACATTTTTCAGAATAATTTTTAAAAATATTTATGTACTCCTGCAAAATTAAATTGGACTCTTTTACCCCAGGTGATTGAATAATTTGCGATTTATAGTTATTTTCTGTTCTAAAAATTACTTTAGTCCTTTTTATATTCCTTTTTAAAGATGAAATAAAGAGTAATTTTATCCAAGCCTCAGTTAAACGACTTAAACTTAACTTCGCATTAATTAATTCAATTACGGTGTCATCAGCGATTAAATATTCTTCTTTATTCGCTTTTGACTTAACATAGATTTTATTAATCTTATTATGTTGACTCAAACTTGCAGATAGACTTCTTAATAAGTCTTTGATTTCTTTCGCTTTTGTAAAAATACTATTTTTGGGCATAATAATACCATCTTCTGCCAATTGATCATAAATATTTAATTCATTTAAATCATCAATAATATTATGATTATCAATCTCTAATTGCTGGATTATTTTTGTAATTAGTTGCGACTTTTGCAGATTGCTTACATACTCTTCGTCTGGATGATGAATAAATATTTCCTTTGGTGAAATATTATTTTTATTAAGCCAATATTTTTGTGGAGTCTTGAACCAATAAATCAATTCTGATAATTTGTAATTTTTAATATCAGATTTTTTTTCATTCCAATTTATATTTTCTATTAAAGAATAATTACTTTTAACAATCTTAGATTTATCAAGATCAATTATTTCATTTTTATTTAAATCAGAATCTTTAATTATTAGTTCTCTTTGGCTTTGATTTAAGCAACTATCAAAAAAAGAAATTAACTCTTTTATAGGAAAAGAAACATCTAATTTTTTATTATCTTTATCATTTTTTACCCAAGTAACTATAAATTTATCTCTGCAGGCAATTAACAACTCCAGAAATGCATATTTCTCTCTATCAAAAACAGATGGATCACCCAAATGATATTTGTTTTTTAATAAATTAATATTTTCACTCTTAGGTAATTTTGGATAATTTACACTATTCATGTCTATTAGGAAGATAACTTTATGAGGAATATGCCTTGAATTCTCAATATCACTTACTAGGATCTTGTTAACTCGTGATTTGCTTTGATATTTAGCTTTATTTATGCAGGAAATTAATATTTCTCTAAAAACTTTTAACAAGATAAGATCATCAGGTATTAAAGGTATTTCGTGATTATCAAGAATTCTATTTATTTCACTTATTTCTAAATTAAAATTTTCATTAGAATCAGCAATACTTTTTAATATAAACTTTATCTTTTTAACCCAAATTTTGTAAGAAAAAGATCCCCTTATCAAATTAATATATTTTTTTAAATGAATTAATATTTTAACCCATTTATTCAAATCCAAACTTATATTTTTATAGCTAAATGGTTTTAAATTAAAAGTACTTAGATTGACTTCTTTGTCATAAATTAAGCCTAAAGTAATTCTATTAATACACCACTCAAGAGTATTTTTCTCTTCACCTAATCTTTCTTTATCATCTAATCCCCAATGAAATCCCGCTTGGGTAAGTAAGAAAATAATTTCATCCTTCTCAGTAATATTAAAATCAAAAATGTTCTGAGTTACTTTTTTCGAAAGAATATAATCTATTTTTTCAAGTGTAATTTTCTCATTTGCTATTTCAATGATGTCAATTAGAAATTCATAAATGCCTGAAGAGTCATGATTATCCTCATCAATAAAAAAATAAGGTATCTTTTCACCATTAATTAACTCATTATTAAAGATGTACCTTAGATAAGGTTTAATTAAATTAGTTTGTGGAGATAAAACAGCAATATCACTATATTTAATATTCTCGCAAGAATTTATTATTTCTATAATTTTATTTCTTAAATATTCAAATTGACTATTCTGATTAAAATGCTCACAAAGTAATATTGAATCATCCCTTTCACTTACTATAAAATCAACGCTATTATTATCAATTAGTCTTTTTTGGATTTGATTAAGAAGAGGTACATCTTTCTTCTCATAAAAATTAGTCGTTGGATCAATATATATTAAATTATTTCTTAAATCTATACCTTCTGTATAAATATTTTCCTCAATTAATTTCTGAAAGTTTGCTCCAAATTTACCAAATATTTTCTCTATATTGGTATTGTTAAAATTAAATTTACTTTCATTATGATCAAATTCTAACTCACCTTCAAGATAATTTATTCTGTTCCATAAATTATCTCCCGGAGATAATAAATATAAATTTACCTTAGTGAATTTTGAAAGTTCTGAATAAAAATTAATGTGTAATTTAGATAAATTATTATCGGAAATAATATAAATTTGATTAGGTATCTTATTATTAAAATCTTTAAACTTTTTTAAATTTTTTATCACCTCAATCATATATAAACATGAGGGTTTTTCAGATATCTTTTTTTCTAGTAATTTATATAAAATAGGTTGCCAAAATTGATCTGAATTTAAATTCCTAAATAGTTTGAATGAATTAATTTCATATCTATTCCATTCAGCAATCATCTCAGGTCTGAAAATAAGATATTCAATGAAATTATTTGTAATTTTCTTAATCAAATTATAAATATCTCCATCAATTGTCTTTTTATTATCCAAATATTTTTTAATCCAATTACTAATTGGGAATGATTCTTTAAAGCTATTTAGTTCTTCCAAGGAATCAATAACGCCCCATTTTATTGACTCAAAATTCCACAAGCTCATATCATTTTCAGGGAAAAAATTTGTCAATAATGATTCGGTATAACTTGATATTGTTTTCAATTCATAAAGTGCACTTATTTGGTTTTTTATAGTTATTTGTTCATGTAACCAATTACCCAAAAAATAATTAGGAACAGCTATTTCTAATTTCTCAGTTATGAAAGGAGGACATATTTTTAATTCTTCTGCTAAGAGCTCACTAATTACTTCAATTTTGTTTGACTTATAAAGATTGAGCAATTTACTAATTAGTTATATTACTCAACTTTAAATGGATCATTTATTTCTGCACTAGGACATTCAAATTCCCCAACAGCAACAAACTCTAAGCGGAGCTTCAAGAAAGTTATAAATTTTTTATCCGTAGATAAAACAACAGCTGGAGGGGATGGGATCTTTGATATTAAATCTGAGAATTGGACAGTTTGGAGAAAAGATGGATTTTTTAAAAGCCAAAAATCTATTTCTTTACTATTTTCTTTGTAGTTCCTCTTCCTCTCATTCAAAATCTCTTCCAAAGGTTCTTCAACTGTTAAAAATCTTTCACTTGCCGCGACGAAAAAATATGTTGTCATTTTGAAATTTAAGTTAAGTTAATAAGTGACTTCATTTCACGAACAGACCTTTCTAATCCAACCGCTAAAGCCCTTGCAACAATACTATGTCCTATGTTTAGCTCGTTCATATTGTTAATTGATGCTATTTCTTTAACATTATTGTAGTTAAGTCCATGACCAGCATTAACAACTAATCCAAGGTCATTAGCCGTATATGTCGATTCTATAATCTTTTGCAGCTCTTTATATTGATCATGCCCCGATAATTCAGCATATTTGCCGGTATGTAATTCTATAAAATCAAAGCCTATTTCTTTGGCGTAACCGATCTGCTCACAAATTGGATCAATAAATGCACTAACCTCAATATTTGAATCTTTTAAGTTTTCAACAAAATTTTTTAAGTATTTCAAATTGCTTTTTAAATCCAACCCGCCCTCAGTAGTAACTTCTTCTCTTTTCTCTGGGACAAGAGTTACATATTGGGGTCGAAGTTTTCTTGCAATTCCTAACATTTCTTCTGTAGCAGCCATTTCTAGATTGAGTTTTGTCTTTATAGTTTCCTTCAAAAGGAATACATCCCTATCTTGAATATGCCTTCTATCCTCTCTTAGATGAACAGTTATTGAATCTGCCCCTCCTAATTCAGCCAAAAAGGCAAATTGTACCGGGTCTGGCTCTACAGTTTTCCTTGCTTGCCTTACATTAGCGATATGGTCAATGTTTACTCCTAATGTAGTCATAATTTAAAAATCTTAGTTCTAGACAATCTAGTAACCGCCCAATAATAGCTAATAAAAAATTACAAACGCTAAAATTATTAATATACAGTTAACCGAATTTGAAGAAAAAATCTGAAGATATTTTTCACAAGATAAACCCAATATTGGGCTTCATAGCAATGTTCGTCACTCAGGATATTGTTTTGAGGTTATTTTTTAGTAAAAAAAAAATAATTAATAATGGTTCTTCCGTACCCTTAAATGCCTCAGTTATTTTGGCTCCAACTCACAGATCAAGATGGGACGGATTGGTTATCACTATGGCAATGGGTAGAAGAGTCACCAACAAGGATTGCAAGTTTATGGTCACCAATTCAGAAATGAAAGGAATACAAGGTTGGTTCTTAAAAAGGCTTGGATGTTTTTCGATAAATCAATTATCGCCATCTCTCCATACCTTAAGATATGCAATTGACCTAATAGTAAAAGGCGAACAATTAGTTGTTTTCCCCGAAGGTAAAATTAACAAATATGGAAAAAAATTAGTTCTCAGAGAGGGATTATATAGATTAGCCCGATTAGCTACAAAAAAAACAGAGTCGATCATTATCATTCCAATTGGAATTGCTTATAGTAGAGTATCTCCCAAATTTAGAAGCGAATTTTGTTTATCATTAGGAAAACCAATAGTAATGAAAGACTTTTTAAATTTTAATATTAAGGAGTTTAATGAATTTCTAAATGAAAGAATTATCAATGAGGAAAAATTAGCTTTAAAAAATGTCGGTAGATGAATGCCCAATAAGTTAATATTATTTAAATAATTTAATAAGAATATGAAGTTCTTAAAGTTAATTCCAATTTTATTTATATTTTTGGGAAATCACCCTTATGAAAAATTAGTTTACGCTGGTTCTGAAAACCCAAATAGCTATAGGGTCCTTTCAAGCAGCAATAAAAAACTCTCAATAGCCAACGTGGAGTTTTACTTAGAGAAAGGGGATGACTTTATAAAAAAGGGTAAATTAGATAAAGCTAAAGATTCTTTTCTAGACGCAAGAAAATTAGCTAAACAACTCGCATCGTTTTATTCAGATCTAAATTCAGCTTTTAAAGGAACTGATGCAAGAATACCAATTGAAATGCAAAGTAAAGGTAAGGCTACTTTACAAATTTTGGCAGAAACAAACAAAAGATTAGCAGCTCTTTATATAAAAAATGAAAAACCTGAAGTAGCTGTACCCTTACTTATTGAAACTATTAGGATAATGTCTCCTGATAGTTCAGAAGGTAAAGAAGCATATGAAAGTTTAGTCCAGCTAGGATTTGTCGAAACAGAATATAAGGGCTAACTAAAATTAATTATGATTACAAAAGAAGAAGTCATTAAACTAATAACTAAAAAAATACCAAGTTCTAAAGTTTTCGTTGAAAACATCAAAGGAAATGATCATTTACAAGTAACTGTAATTGCATCTGAATTCAATGGATTATCATTAGTTAAGCAGCATCAGCTAGTATATTCTGCATTAAAGGAAGAATTAGCTTCAGAAGCTATACATGCATTAGCATTAAAAACAGAGACACCAAATTAAAATTATGGACAACTTAACAAAAGAAAAAATACAAAAATTAATTGACTCTAATCCACTAATCGTATTCATGAAAGGTACAAAATTAATGCCTCAATGTGGTTTTTCTAATAATGTAGTTCAAATACTAAATTCTCTAGGTGTAGAATTTAATACTTTTGATGTTTTAAGCGATTACGAAGTCCGAGAGGGTATCAAAGAATATTCAGATTGGCCTACAATTCCTCAAGTCTATCTAAAAGGAGAGTTTCTTGGTGGATCAGATATTCTTATCGAAATGTACAACACTGGGAAACTAAAAGAGAAAATAGAAATTGAATTAGCGTCTTAAAACAATCCATAAGTATAAATACTGAATTAGTTAATAAAAATTAATATTTTAAATTCTTTTTTTATCAAAAAAACCTTTTTTTTCATCTCCCTCCGGATCAATAAAACTTGATGGATCTACAATCCATCTTTCTATTAATCTCTCTAATTTATCTTGATCTCTTTGCTCTAAACTACTGCAATTCCTTAAGGCTTGGAGATAACCATCACTATATAATTTAAGATCAGCTGGCGAATGAAAACGAGTAACTAAGTCTTGGCAACTATCGCAAATTGATTGAAAATGACGAATTGCTTTAGGATTTTCAAATGATGTCATAATTCGATAGATTCTGATTTTTATTTAGCATCTGTTATACCTTATTAAGGATGATAACTAATTGCCTGGCCCAACAGTAAATTAAGAATGCAATCAACTGAGCAAATCTTAGCTTCAACCCCTGGTAGTTCACAAATGACTACGAGCTCTCAAACTCCTTCAAGAGTTCTTGTTGTTGAACCTCACCCCACACTAAGAACTGTACTTGTACAAAGACTACGTCAAGATGGTCACCTTGCTGCAGCAGTTGGATCAGCTGCAGAAGCTGTTGATTTATGTCGGGAACAATCTCCTGACCTTTTAGTAAGTGCAGAAATTCTTGAGCAGAATACTGCGATGCGACTAGCTCAACAATTGGGGTCTTCTGTAATTGTCTTAACGGCAAGATCAGGTGTTGAAGCACTAGTTAACCTTTTAGATGAAGGAGCTGATGACGTTCTCAGGAAACCATTTGGATTAGAAGAGCTAGCAGCAAGATGTAGAACACTTTTAAAAAGAGGAAGAATAGGATTACAAGAGAAAGTTGAGGTTGGGCCTTTGGAAGTTCACCTTCTTTTAAGACAGGTAACTCTTAGTGAAAAGCCTGTAGAACTAAGCCCTAGGGAGTTTGCCCTACTCTGTGCCCTTCTGATGCCCCCAGGCATGGTAAGAAGCCGTCAAGAGCTTCTTAGAATGGCTTGGCCCCCATTCAGTGGAGGGCCCCGATCAGTTGATACTCAAGTCTTAACATTAAGAAGAAAACTAGAGCAGGCAGGATTGGGAGAAGGAGGGGGAATAACAACTGTTAGGCAACAAGGTTATAGATTTAGCATTGATAATATCTGATACTTAAAAGCAACAATTTCCCCAATTATCATAAATACCGAAAAAAATGTTAGTAATTTATAAGTCCATAAAGGTGATAAATAAGATATTTCTTTGATTTGTAAGTTTGTTTTTTCAGATATTATCGATAAAAATCTTTCAAATTTTTCAATTCTTTGAGGTAATAGAAAATTTTCACTTTTATTTGTACAAAAGTAATGAACTTTACTTCCTTGACTGGTTGGTAAAGATTTTATTGAAACAATTTCTTCCCAGGTGATTTCCCATTCTTTTTTTCCTAGTACTCTAGAAATAAAACTCGTTTTGTATGAAATTCCCTTATCACAAGCCATAACATAATCATTTGTGATATTAATTATTAAAAACAGACCAACTATAAACACAAGTATTGAGACAACTTTTGACTCTTCATTCGAGACAAATGGTATAGGAATTGTGAGTGCTAAGTATAAGGAAATTAAAGAACTTTTTACAAAAAAAATAGTTTTAAAAATTTCCATCATCTGATTAGACTTTAATCCGGGAGGTCATAACTATTTATGTTCAATTTTGCTCCTATTTTATGAGCGCAGGCATACCCACTAAAAGCAACTGCATTGAGACCTTGACCAGGGAAACAAGAGTCTCCAACGCAATATAGGTTTTTGATTTTTGTAGTATTGAATGGCATAGGAAGAAGTCCAAGTAATTTCTTACTAGGAATTGGCCCATAACTGCCTTCATATCTTCCAAGAAACTTTTTATGAGTTTTGGGCGTACCAATTTCTTTGTGATCGATATTTTGTTCAAGATTAGGAAGAATAGTTGATATTTTTTCAACAAGAAAAGAAAAATATTTTTCTTTCTTTTGCAAATATTCTTTCCTTGGTAGGCCTACCCATTCTCCCATCGATGAAGGAGTAAATGCATGTACGATATGTTTACCTTCTGGAGCCAAAGACGAGTCAAGCAAAGTAGGTATAGAAACAAAAATAACTCCCTTTTCGCTTTCTAATTCATCCCAATTTTCAACGATTATATGATGACAATTAAAATTATCGGGTATTAGATTTTTTTCCACTCCAAGGTGAATTGAAACAAAAGAAGGTGAGGGTTTATAAGTTTCTGACCACTTATATTCACTTTTTGGCACTTTTTTACTAGAAATTAATCCTTTAATATTATCTTTTAATCCAAATGTATCCCATCTAGTGGAGTTGGATACAATAATATTTGAATAAATCTCTTCCCCACTTGAAAGCTTAACTCCTACTGCTTTCTCTTCCTTCAAAAGGATTTCAGTCACATTGGCTTTATATCTAACTTTTCCTCCTAATTTTTCAATACCAGAAACAAACTTCTCTGCTATCGTTCCAACCCCTCCTTTTGGATAATTTATCCCTCCAGCATGCCTATCTGTAAATACCATTCCCGCATTAATCATAGGGGTTTTTAGAGCTGGCATTACAGACCAACAAAAACATTCGATATCGATAAATTTTAAAAGTTCAGGATCTTTTATAAACTTTCTCGCAACATCTCCTGCATTTTTAGGTAACCATCTAGCTAAACCTAAACAGGATAATGGAGATTTAAAGAAAACTTTAAAAAGATAACTTGGATCCTCTATTGATAAAAGAGGCATTGAATCTAAACATTTAAATACACTTGCACAAGTATCATAGAATTTCTTGATACCTTTTTTTTCCTTGGGGAAACTAGCTGATAATTTACTTATAAATTGCTCATAATTTTTATCTACAGAAATATTAAAGTTATGTGGTAGGTGATATTCCAGTTGAACAGGATCGGGAATAGTTTCGCATTTTTCATTCACGTCTTTCAAAGCACGAGTTAATAAATTGGTATAACCTTTCTCTCCAAATCCAAAAATCATTGAAGCCCCTACATCAAAGGTATAGCCTTTTCTCTTAAAAGAGCCTCCACTCCCGCCTGGAATAATATATTTCTCAAGAACCAATACTTGAGCTCCTTTTGCCGCCAATTGTGAAGCAGTTACTAACCCTCCTATTCCTGAGCCAATAATAATTGCATCGAAGTTTTCTTTATTTAATTCCATTTTTTGGATCTTTGATAATTAATCTTAGTAAATTTTGCTGAGTAAGTGGTCTTTATCAAAACAAGAATCTAGTTTATTTTTAAAGTTATTTAAGGCTTCTGTAGATCTTTCTTGATAAGCTTTGTACCTTAATCTTTTATCTTTTATTCTTTTAGTAAGTTCTGGAACTAAACCAAATGAAGCGGGCATTGGTTGGAATTTATTCTTTTTCTGATTAGATAATATTTGATTTTCGTTACTGATAAAATTAATTAGAGAACCAATCATTGATTGATTAGGAAAACTTACTGGTTTTTTACCCTTAGCTAATAAGGATGCATTTATTCCTGCAAGCAAGCCCCCTGCTGCTGCTGCTGCATAACCTTCCGTGCCCGTTATTTGACCCGCCGCAAAAAGGTTTTGTCTTTTCATAAATTGCAAGGTAGGTAAAAGTAATTTTGGAGATTCTAAAAAAGTATTTCTATGCATTACTCCAAAACGTACAAACTCAGCCTTTTCTAAACCAGGAATCATCCTAAATATTCTTTTTTGTTCTGACCATTTGAGGTTAGTTTGAAAACCCACCATATTTAGTAATTTACCTTCTAAATCTTCTTTCCTTAATTGGACAATTGCATGAGGTCTCTTTTTCAATCTATTTTCTCTATCAAATAAATCTCCCCATTTTGGATTCCACAACCCAATTGATTTCAATGGTCCATATCTCATGGTATCAACTCCTCTTCTAGCAATTTCTTCAATTGGCAAACAAGCTTCAAAGAAATTAGCTGATTCTTTCTCAAAGTCTTTTAAATTAGCTTGTTCTCCTTCTATAAGTTCGTTTCTGAAATGGATGTAATCATTTTTATCCATAGGACAATTAAGATATGCCGGATCTCCTTTGTCGTATCTACTAGCTTTAAATACGATCTCTTGATCAATAGAATCTCCATGAATTATGGGACTAGCGGCATCAAAAAAATGACACTCATCGATACCAGTAAAATCTTGGATTTTATAGGACAACTCATCAGCTGTTAAGGGCCCAGTAGCAAGGATAGTTATATTTTCTTCGCTTGGGAGATCCAATTGTTCAAATCTCTTAATTTCGATTAAAGGATGATTTGATAATGCTTCAGTCAAAGCGTTACTAAATTTAGATCTATCTACCGCCAAAGCACCTCCTGCAGGAACAGCAAATTTGTCAGCTGTTTGAACTATCAATGATTTAAAAATTCTAAGTTCTTTTTGCAATAAACCTGCAGCTCTATCAGGACTTGAAGCACCAAAACTATTACTACAAACCAGTTCTCCAAATTCACTCGTATGATGAGCTGGAGTTGATTTGATAGGTCTCATTTCAACTAATTTAACTGGTACGCCATAACTAGCAACTTGCCAAGCGGCTTCAGATCCTGCGAGGCCAGCTCCAATAACTATTACCTCTTTATCTAACAAATTTGATTAATCCTTACCTAAAAAGTCCCTATTGAATTGCTCTCTTGCTGGTTTTTGTATATTGAATATAACCCAAGCCAAAGCAGCGATAATTGGGGCAAAAACTACGATTGTTCTTAGCATTTTTGAAATCCTTTTATTTATTAGATTATTTTAACTTTTAACTGTAAATTTAGAGAGAATTTTTAATTTTTTAACTTATTAGTTAAGATTTGTATTTCAATTGTTCATGTTGGGATAATAAGTTGTTTTTTTCACCTTAAAAAGGGATAATCTCTAATGTACTCAATTTTACAAAATGGGTCGCTAGCTCAGCGGTAGAGCATCCGGCTTTTAACCGGCTGGTCCTGAGTTCGAATCTCAGGCGACCCACATTAATCATTAATTGAGCCCAAAAGGGTTTTAGTATAAAACTCTAATTTTATTAAAATTAAATATTAGCCTCTTTCTTGATAGAACCATAAGTAACTTTAGATTAACTTATCTTTCAGGAATGATCTAACAATTTCTAAAAGCGAAAGCATAATTAGTTTTAATTAATTAAAGCTCTATTCTCATACCCATAAATGTTTCTAGTACAAAGATATGAATGCAAAAAAGCTAACATTTTTTATGACAGCAAAAAATAAATTTTAAACTTTAGCCTTTCTTGACAGTAAACCTGACTCAAGAATGATGAATATCGAAGTTAAATTCTAAAAATAAATTCAGATGGAAACATTAACTCTGATCTACACATTTTCGTAACAGAACTGTAACTATTTATGTCAAAAAAAATAATTATCAAAAATTACAGGTAAAAACTAAGATATACTTTACAAAGCTTCATAAAACCTGTTACAATCATTTACATAAATTATCTATTTTATTATGACTCCTGAAGCAGAACGTTTTAATGGTTGGGCAGCAATGTTAGGTTTCGTTGCAGCTGTTGGTGCTTATGTAACTACAGGACAAATTATTCCTGGCTGGTTCTAATTTTTTAAATTTTACAATTTATTCTTTGAATTTTCTAATGAAATAATCTGATTGATTAATCCTTAGAAAATTAATACAGATTTATTTTTAATCTGCACTATTACTTATAAATTATAGTGATTCCTGAATAAATTTTGTCAAATTTTTTTAGTTATTTAAACCTAATCAAATCTGAAACCTCTAATATTAGGGGTTTTTTTTATTTAATTTAAATCAAAAATTATAAATATACATTTTTGTTTTTCATATTTTGCTTTTAGTTTCTTTCGTGTTTTTTTCAATATTATCTAGGCATGTTGAACATAATAAATGTCCTTTTTTAATCCAGAACGTTTTAGTAGATCTTTCTATATCTTTTCTACAAATTAGACATTTAAATATTGGAGACATTCTAAATTAATTCAAGTTTGTAAAAACAAATAACTTTAAAAAATTATTTAAGTACTAAATTTCCAAGTTGAACTTAAGGACAACTCTAATATATAAATGATTTAAGTCATTAACAATTAATTTAAATCTTATTCCTTAATATTCAAGAAAAAAAGGCCTGCGATAAGCAGACCTTCTTGTGTGTAAGATTTTTAATTTAGATTCAAGATTTAGAAACTAAATGATGTTTTTACTACAACACCTGTTTCGTCTTCTGCTCCAGCTTGGTTATGTTCAATGATGAATAGAGCAGGAGTGATAGTCATACTATCGTTAACATTGTAAGTATAGAAGACTTCATAAGCCATGTCTTCATCAACGCCTTCATTCTGTGGTCCATCAGAGCCCAATGCAACTCCAAGAGTTCCATTTCCGAGCTCGTCCCACTGAAGTCCAACAAACCACTGAGTTGTCTCTTGATCATCAGCTCCAACTTGCTCGACTTCACCGAATTCGTATCCAACACTGACTG